>CACWJZ010000008.1 GCA_902761365.1 uncultured Eubacteriales bacterium
GTTGGCCCGCTCGCCCTCGGAGTAGCGGATCTCACGGACGATCTTCAGCTCGTCGGTGAAGTAGTCGAACTGGGTCTGGACGTAGGTGAAGCCGTTGATGCGGGAGATGATCTGGGCCGCGTCCTTGCCGAGGCCGTTGAGGATGACCCGGAGGGGCTGCTTGCGGACCTTGTTGGCGTTGCGGACGATGCCGATGGCGCCCTCGGCGGCGGCGAAGGACTCGTGGCCGGCCAGGAAGGCGAAGCACTTGGATTCGTCGCTCAGCAGCATGGCGGCCAAATTGCCGTGGCCCAAGCCCACCTTGCGGTTCTCGGCCACGGACCCGTCGATGCAGAAGCTCTGCAGGCCGATCCCGATGTAGCGGGCGGCTTCCTCGGCGTTCTTCGCGCCGGCCTTCAGGGCGATGGCGGCGCCCACACAGTAGGCCCAGCACACGTTCTCGAAGCAGATGGGCTGGATGCCCTTGGCGATCTCGTAGGGATCGAAGCCAGCGGCTTTGCAGATTTCCCGGCACTCCTCCACGGAGCCGATGCCGTACTCTTTGATGACGCCATTGATCTTGGCGATGCGGCGGTCGTAATTCTCAAACAATGCCATAGTTGTGAACCTCCCTTATTCCTTGCGGGGATCGATGTACTTGACGGCCGCGTCCCACTGGCCATAGTGGCCGGTGGCCTTCTTGAGGGCCTCGGCGGGTTCGATGCCGGCCTTGATGAAATCCATCATCTTGCCCAGGCTGATGAACTCGTAGCCGATGATCTCGTTCTCGGCGTTCAGGGCCATGCGGGAGCAGTAACCCTCCGTCATTTCCAGATACCGGGGACCCTTCTCACGGGTGGCGAACATGGTGCCGATCTGGGACCTGAGGCCCTTGCCCAGATCCTCCAGGGACGCGCCCACCAACAGGCCGTTGTCGGAGAAGGCGCTCTGGGTCCGGCCGTAGACGATCTGCAAAAACAGCTCCCGCATGGCGGTGTTGATGGCGTCGCACACGAGGTCGGTGTTCAGGGCCTCCAAGAGGGTCTTGCCGATGAGGATCTCCGAAGCCATGGCGGCGGAGTGGGTCATGCCGGAGCAGCCGATGGTCTCCACCAGGGCCTCCTCGATGATCCCGTCCTTCACGTTCAGCGTCAGCTTGCAGGCGCCCTGCTGGGGAGCGCACCAGCCGATGCCGTGGGTGAAGCCGGAGATGTCCGAAATCTGCTTGGCCTGGACCCATTTGCCCTCCTCGGGGATGGGGGCCGGGCCATGGTATGCGCCCTTGGCGACGGGGCACATATGGGTGACTTCCGCGGTGTAATTCATGTATTTTCCTCCTTCAAGATGATGGGTGACGGGCCCGTGGGCGCCAGTCGAGTTCACGTTCGTTTGCCGGAGAAAACAGTCTTCTCCACTATTCTGTATACTACCAGAAAATCCGTTCAAATGCAAGAGCGGCTTTGCCACCCCGCCAACGGGAGGGGCAAGCCCCTCCCCTACGGGACCATGACGCGGCAGCGTCAAATCATCGAACGATCTGCGCCTGACGGCACATGAAACGGGTCCGATGGGCCTTATGACAGGTGCAGCTTGCTCTGCGGGATGTGGCAGTAGCCGCCGGGGTTCTTGTCCAGATACTTCTGGTGGTACTCCTCGGCGGGGAAGAAGTTTTTGAGGGGCAGCAGCTCCACCTTAAGGGGCGCGCCCACCTTCTGTGCCTCCCGGTCGAAGGCAGCCCGGAGGGCGGGGAGCTGGTCGGGGTCCGTGTAGTAAACGCCAGTCCGGTACTGGATGCCCTCGTCGCCGCCCTGCTTGTTGACGGACAGAGGGTCGATCACCAGGAAGTAGAGGTCCAGGAGCCGGTCCAACGACAGCCTCCCCTCGTCGTAGTCGATCCGCACCGTCTCGGCGTGACCGCTGTCGCGGCAGACCTCCTGATAGGTGGGGGCTTTGTCGGGGCCGTTGGCGTAGCCCACCTGGGTGGAAGCGACCCCCTCGAACTGATCGAAAAATTTCTGCAGGCCCCAGAAGCAGCCGCCGGCCAGATAGATGGTGCGCATGGAAAAACCTCCTTGTTTCGTATAGGACAGGCAGCAGTATATCACAGAAACCGGCCGCTTTCAATCGTCCGTCAAAAACAGACCTTGCGCTTTTGGGGCGATGTCGATATTATGATAGTAGTTTTTTATCATCCATGGAGGTGCCTATGAAACGGATCGCTCCTGTGCTGTTGTCGCTCCTGCTGCTGGCGGGTTGTTTGCTAATCCCCGGTCCCGGGCCCCTGGCGGAGAACGCCGGCCCCACCCCCGCCCCGGCGGACGGGCCCCAGGTGACGGGCCCCTTCCTCAGCTACCGATTCTTCGAGCAGGAGGGTTGGGAAAACCGGACCTCGGGCGTCATGTTCGAGGCGGATCTGGACCAGGACGGCGTGGCAGAGCCCGTTTCCTTCGCCCTGCGGACCGACGACTGGGCCACCGCCATCACCTGGGGCAAGAGCACCGTGGTCCTGGAAAGCGACGAGTTCGTGGAGGCGGCGGTGCTGGATCTGGACCCCGCGAGCCCCTTCTATAACCTGCTGGTGGTGGTGGACTACGGCTCCGACAGCTACGTGACCGTGGAGCTGCACCCGGAGAACGGGAAGCTGGTGCAGGGCACCATCATCGGCGGCAGCTGGACCTGGGAGGACGACCAGCTTTGGTTTTTCCAGCGCACGGACCTGCTGGGCACGGCTTCCGGGAAGCGGACCTACCGCGGGGACGACCTTCACCCGGACAGCGAGTGGCTCATCATGACCTACATCCCCACAGCGGAGGAGCTCACGGGCGAGCGGGAGGACCTGATCGAGTTCGGCACGCTCCTGCACACCATCCGGCCCGTGCCCTGCACCATCGACGGGCAACCGAGCCTCATCCCCGCGAACACCTGCCTCTACCGGCTCCGGTTCCGGGAGGACGATGCGCTGATGGAGGTAGCCCTCCTGGACGGCACCGTGGCCCAGATCGCCTCCTCCTTGAGCGAGGACGACTGGTACCTCATCGATGGCCGAGATATGACGGAGTATTTCGACAACCTGTTCTTTGCGGATTGATCGGTCCCCCGCATCACGGGGCACCGGCGGCATGCCCGGGTATTGACATCGGGGAGCGGATGTGATAAGACATAGCATCTTTGCAACGAAGGAAAGCATGCCATGACGTGGAACGCACGAGAGGAATATGAGGCCGCTCTGAAGGAGGGCCAGAAGGAATACGCGAGGCTGACGGGCCTGGGGAAGGACCCCGGTCCGGCGGTCCTGGAGGAGCTGCTGCCGGATATAGGCAAGCTCACGGTCCAGGAGCTCCCGGCTCAGGAGATCCCCATGGACCGGATCGCCGGCACCCGGACCCGGGGCCGGACCTCGGCCCTGACGGCGGGGTTCTTGCCCCTGCTGCCGGAGGAGAGCGAGTTCGCCCAGAAGTGGATGTCCCTCTGCGACGCGAACCTCTCCGACACGGGCATCCGGGACCCCATCCTGTGCTATGAGTACCTGGGCAATTTCTACGTCCAGGAGGGCAACAAGCGGGTCAGCGTCCTCAAGCACTTCGGCACTACCCGGATCATGAGCGAGATCCGCCGCGTCCTGCCCGAAAAGAGCGACGACCCCCGCATCCGGGCCTACTACGAGTTCGTGGACTTCCACCGCCTGTCCGGCTCCTACGAGGTCCAGCTCCAGAAGCCCGGGGAGTACGCCCGGCTCCTCTCCGCTCTGGACAAGAAGCCCGGGGAGGTGTGGACCGAGGAGGAGCGCCGCCGGTTCTCCGCCCGGTATCATTATTTCAAGGAGGCCTTCGCCGCCCTGGGGGGCCAGGCCAAGGACCTCAAATGTGAGGACGCCCTGCTGCTGTGGCTCCGGGTCTACCCCTACGAGCAGCTGAGCGCCATGACCGCCAAGGCGCTGAAGGAGTCGCTGCTGGGCCTCTGGGGAGACGTGCAGGCCACGGCGGATGCGGGCACCCCGCAGGTCAGGACCGTCCCGGAGGAGGAGCAGCAGAAGAGCCTCATCACCAAGCTCATCTCCCCCGCGCCCAAGCGGCTGAACATCGCCATGATCTACCAGCAGGACGAGGAGATCAGCACCTGGACCAGGGGTCACGCCGAGGGGGCGGCCTACCTCAAGAGTGTCCTGGGCGAGCAGGTCACCGTCCGGGAGTACCGCCACGCCGACACCCCCGAGGAGACCCTGGCTCTGCTGGACCGGGCCGCAGAGGACGGGGCGGATTTGGTCTTCACCACCACGCCCCTGCTCCTGGGCCCCACCCTGAAGGCGGCGGTGAAGTATCCCAAGGTACGGTTCCTCAACTGCTCCGCGGGCAGCAACCTGTCCAGCGTCCGCAGCTACTACTGCCGCATCTACGAGGGCAAGTTCATCACGGGCCTCATCGCCGGGGCCATGGCCAAGAACGATCTCATCGGGTACGTGGCCTCCTATCCCATCCTGGGCGTGCCCGCCTCCATCAACGCCTTCGCCCTGGGCGCCCGCATGACCAACCCCCGGGCCCGGGTGCTGCTGGAGTGGAGCTGCCTCGAGGGGAACGCGGTGGAGAAGCTCATCGCCCGAGGCGCCAAGGTCATCTCCAACCGGGACGTGCCCGTGCCCAACGCCCACTACATCGACCTGGGCGAATACGGCACCTACCTTATCGACGAAGCTGGCCGGCTTTCGCCGCTGGCCTCCCCCTGTTGGATGTGGGGGAAGCTCTACGAGAACCTGGTCCGCACGGTCCTCTCCGGCAGCTACGACCAGAAGAAGGCCCCCGAGGCCATCAACTACTGGTGGGGCATGGACAGCGGGGTCATCGATGTGCAGATGACGGAGCTGGTGCCCGAGGGCATCCGGACCCTGGCCGCGTCTATGATGAACCAGATTCGGACCGGCGCCCTGCAGCCCTTCCAGCGGGAGCTGGTGAGTCAGGACGGCACCGTGAAGTACGATGGCAGCCGCGCCCCCGCCTCCCGGGAGCTGCTGACTATGGACTACCTTTCGGAGGTGGTGGAGGGACATATCCCCGCCTACGAAGAGCTGCTGCCCATGTCCCGGGCCCTGGTCCGAGAGCTGGGCCTCCATCCCGAGGACCTGCCGCCGGAGGTATAGCCATGCGGATCTTAGCCGTGTCCGACGAGGAATGCCCCGCCCTCTGGGACCACTACCGGCCCGGGCGGCTGGACGGGTACGACCTGATCCTGTCCGCCGGGGATTTGAAGGCGGACTACCTGTCCTTTTTGGTGACCATGGCCCACGCGCCGGTGCTCTACGTCCATGGGAACCACGACGAGGGGTATGCCCGCCGCCCGCCGGAGGGCTGCGACTGCATCGACGACCAGCTGGTCGTCTTCCGGGGCCTGCGCATCCTGGGCCTGGGGGGCTGCCTCCAGTACCGGCCCGACGCGCCCTGGCAGTTCACGGAGCGGCAGATGGCCCGGCGCATCGCCCGGCTGCGCTTTGCCCTGCTGCGCGCCGGGGGCGTTGACCTGGTGGTGACCCATGCGCCGCCCCTGGGTCTCGGGGACGGGGAGGATCTGCCCCACCGGGGGTTCCTGTGCCTGAAGGCGCTGCTGGACCGATACCATCCCCTGTACCTGGTCCACGGCCACGTGCACCTCAGGGGCTGGCCCCTGCCCGCGCGGGAGCTAAATTACGGCAGCACCCGGATCGTCAACGTCTCGGAGCGGTACGATTTGGAGCTCCCGGACCGGGCCTATGCCCCGGCGGACCGGTACGCCCTGCGCTACATCACCCGCCATCGGGAGCCGGAGAGCAAGACATATCTGTAAGGAAGCCGCAAGGCTTTCTTTTTTCATAGGTAACAGGGACAAAACCGCCGAAATCCCTCTTGCGCCCGCCGCGGGAAAACTGTATACTAATATTAAGAAAGTTCCTAACGACATATCAAAAAAACACAGAGGGGGTAATCGAATCATGAAGACCGGTGCTTTTCGGGTCAAACGGTGGATCAGCCTGGGGCTGTTGCTGGTTTTTGCTCTGTCCTTCGCTGTGCCCACCTTCGCCCTGCCCTACCGCTGGTATAAGAACGTCTATGTCCACAAGAACCCCAGCAAGATGACCTATAAGGTAGGGGAATATATGGACCTGGCCGGGCTTGAGCTATGGGGCGATGTGTACGACGAGAACGGTAATTTTGTGTTTACGAATGACGACATGAGTCACCTGGAATCTAAGTATTTCAAATATTCTCCTGCCCAGTTCACCAAAGCGGGCAAGCAGAAGGTGACTTTTAGTTGCTGGTGCGTCGCCAAGAGCGGTGAGCGCGAATGGCTCTCCACCTCCATCACCGTGACAGTCAAGGAGGAGGAAGGGGACCCGCCCGTGGAGTGGTACACGGACATCTTTGTGGCGGCCCAGCCCAAGAAAACTATCTACACCGTGGGCGAGTCCTTCAAGACCTCGGGCTTGTCCCTGTCCGGCCACGTATACAACGCCCTGGACGGCAAGAAGCACACGGTGACCAAGCTGAGCCAGAAGGACATGAAGATCTCCCCCACGAAGTTCACCAAGCCCGGCAAACAGGATGTGAAGCTGAGTC
This sequence comes from uncultured Eubacteriales bacterium, assembly GCA_902761365.1. GTDB lineage: Bacteria > Bacillota > Clostridia > Christensenellales > CAG-138 > RUG472. Next base: position 6,561 of record CACWJZ010000008.1, read on the forward strand.
TGTATCTGTTGTCCAAGAGCGGCGAGCATAAGTGGTTCTCCACCACGGTTCAGGTCCTGGTGGAGAAGGCCGCCATCAAGATCACCAAGCACCCCTATGGGGAGACGGTGAACGTGGGTGGCGCCTGCAATTTCACCGCCCGGGCGGACAACATCGACAGCCGCCACTGGTTCTTCACCAAGGGTGACGCAGTGGTGGACTCTGTGGACGCCCCCGCCCACTTCCCGGGCCTTACCGTCTCCGGGACCACTGCTGAGAAGCTGAAGTTGTCCAACATCCCCGCCTCCTTGGACGGATGGGCTGTATATTGCGTGTTCTACGGCAGCGACACCTCCGCCTCCACGGACAAAGCTTCCATCTACGTCCTCTCCGGCGCGTCCACGACCGCGCCGTCCACCCAGGTTCCGGTCACACCTCCGCCTACGGCCGTGCCGCCTACCAAGGTTCCGGTCACACCTCCGCCTACGGCGGCGCCCGCTACAGCCGCGCCGACCAAGGCGTCGGCCTCCACATCTGACAAGCCTGCGACAGCCTACGTGGAGGGCATCCACTGCACCGTCAATGGCCAGAGCCGTGTCTCCATCCAAGGGACCACCACGGTCCAATGCCAAGCGGAGGACATTGCAGGCTTCGTCTTCGATCACTGGGAGATCGACGGCGTGGCTGAGTACGGCATCGGCGCCAGCGCCTCCTTCACCGTATCCAAGGCCTGCGTGATCCGGGCCTACTATCACGAGCGCCGGGTCCTGCGGACCGTCAACTGCTACCTGCAGCTGCTAACCAAGAGCAACAACGCTTCCGGCGACAAGTACAAAGAATTCGACTTCGAGGAAGCCTATTACAATCCCGTCACCAAAGCTTACTGCCCGGCGGGCACCCTCTCCTGCTACGTCACTGCCGTGATCCCCAAGAAGGCCCAAGTGGACTATTGGCTCATCAACGGTGTAAAGTACCAGTTCCCTGCGAACAAAATCACCAAGTTCCGTATCCTGGACCTGAACGAGGCCACCACCATTGAGCCCGTCTTCAAGGGTAAGACCCCCACAAACGCCAACGCTCGGCCCGCCATCGCGCGGGAGCTGGAGAAGCAGGTGCTGCCGCGGATGATGCACTGCATCAACTGCTGGGGCCAGTTCATGAACGCCTCCGGCAAACCATCGGGCAAGGAGTATACGGAGTTCAACTTCGACCAGACCTTCACCAATCCCGTGACCGGTAAGAGTCTGCCCGGAGGTCTGCTGGACATCTATATCGCCACCAAGGAGCCCCGCGGTCAAACGGTGGAAACCTGGATCATCAACAACGTCAAGTATCAGTTCCCCCAGCACGTGATCCAGTTCCGGGTCCTGGGGCTCGATGAGGACACCACCTACGAGGTCCGTTTCCGCAATGCGAGCTCCCCCACCCGCGTACCAGGCACCGTCTACCGGTAATACTCTTTCCGGCAAAAACCCTCAAGGGCGGCAGACTATGTCTCTGCTGCCCTTTTTTGCACCTGTTTCGGAAAAGTGCTGCGGAAAAACGGGCGTTCGCATTGACTTTCCGCCCGCTTTTTGATATTACATGGGAGAGATTATTTCCGCATCCGCCGAGGATGGGAACAGGGAAACAGGTATGATACGCAAGATATTCCGACAGATGCTGGTAACGCAGATCCTGTCCGCCATGACGGTCATGCTCTGCATGCTGGTGGACAGCATGATGATCGGCCGCTTTTTGGGCGTGGACTCCATGACCGCCTACGGCCTCGCCAACCCGGTGCTGCTCGTCTTCGCCGCCTACGGGGCCATGCTCTCGGCGGGCATCCAGGTCATGTGCGGCAAGACCATGGGCGTGGGCGACCGGGAGGGCACCGACGCCTGCTTTTCCGCCGCGGCGGTTCTGGCCCTCACCGTGTCCGTGGCGGGTATGGCGCTCATCCTGCTGCTGGTGAAGCCCGTGTGCACCCTCCTGGGCGCGGGGCGGCCCGGGCCCGACAACCCGGTGTTCTTCCTCACCCGGGATTATTTGAAAGGCTTCATCGTCGGCGCCCCGGCCTTCATCGTGGCCCAGATCATGGTGCCGTTTTTGCAGATCTCCGGCAACCGTTTGCGCCTCGCCTTGGCGGTGGTGCTCATGACCGTCAGCGACATCGCCTTCGACCTCCTCAACGTGTTCGTCTTCCACGGCGGGATGCTGGGCATGGGCCTTGCCTCCAGCTGCAGCTACTACCTGGCTTTGATAGTGGGCCTCGCCTACTTCTTCAAGAAGGACTGCCTGTTCCGGCTGAAGCTGAAGGCGGTGACCAAAAGGGTGTGCGCCGAGCTCTTCCGCTACGGCGTCCCCACCGTCATCAACTCCCTGGCCATGGTGGTGTTGGTCTTCGCCCTCAACAAGATCCTGCTGGGCGTGGGCGGCAACAAAGCCGTGGCCGCCTACTCCGTGATCTCCACCGTGGGGAACATCTGCTACTGCTTCGGCTCCGGCGTGGCCCAGGTATCGCTCCTCCTGGCCGCCATCTTCTACAGCGACGAGGACAGGACCGCCATCTACACCCTGGTCCGGACCCAGACCTTTTATGCCGCCATCCTGGACGCGGCCCTGGTGGTGCTGGTGCTGCTGCTGGCGCCGGTGCTGGTGGGCCTGTTCTTGGAGGACCCCACCGCCCGCGCTATGACCGTCCACGGGCTGCGGCTCTTCTCCTTCTCGCTCCTGCCCTGCTCGCTGAACACCACCTTCAAGAACTACTACCAGGGCGTGGACCGGGTCCGGTTCACCAAGGCCATCTCCCTGCTGCAGAACGTGACCTTCCCGGTGCTGGCGGCCTTCCTGCTGAGCCGGCTCATGGGGATCAACGGCGTGTGGCTCAGCTTCCTGGGCGGGGAGCTGCTGACCATGGCCTTCATCTGCACGGTGGTCTGGAAAAAGAGCAACAAGCCCGCCTTCACCGCGGAGACCTTCGCCCTGCTCCCCCGGCTCTTCGGCGTGAAGCCCGGGGACATGATCGAGATGACGGTCCGCACCCCCCAGGAGGCGGAGGAGGCGTCCGTGCAGGCGGCGGCGTTCTGCAAGGCCCACGGGGAGAGCCCCCGCAACAGCATGCTCCTCTCCCTGTGCGTGGAGGAGATGGTCAACAACATCGTGGCGCACGGGTTCAAGGCGAATCGGACGGACCAGTGCGTGGACATCCGCATCCTCTTCAAGGACGGGCAGCGGATCATCCGCATCCGGGACAACTGTGTCAACTTCGACCCGGTGGAGTACCTGAAGCTCCACGAGAGCGACGATCCTTCGGCGCACATCGGCATCCGCATGGTCATGAAGATGGTCAAAAGCGCCAACTATGTGAACTCCCTGGGCCTCAACAACCTGACGTTGGTCCTGTGAGCGCCCCCGGGTCAATCTGTTTGGAGGAGAAACGATATGGATGATGTAATGGTCGTATTTCAGTTGTGCCAAGGCTTGCTGAACTGGCTGCTATTCACCATCGGCCTTATGGGGATCCTGAGGAAGCTGAAGTATAAGCGCCCCTGGTACAGCTGGTTCACCGGCCTGCGGTATTACGCTTTTGGCAGCGCTTTGGAGATGCCGGTGGCCGGCATGGTCTGCGGCGCCATGGAGTTCGGCATCCTGCTGATCTACATACTGCAGGTCATCCTCACGGGCGAACGCGCCGACCTGTTTTTGACGCTGCTGCTGACAGTAGTCCAGCTCACCCTGTTCGTGTATGAGATACGCTTGGAGCTGCGCCTCATCTCCGTCTTCGGCTTGAAGAAGCGGTGGATCGTCCTCTTCCTCCTGTTCCAGAGGATCACCATGGTGGTCCTGGCCTTCTCCAAGCGCTATCAGCCCCTCCATGGCATGAGCCTCACGGAGGAATGGGAGGCGGGCACCGCGCCAACAGCCATGGACGCGGCCATCTCCCGGCCAAAGGAGGCCACGACCAGCGGGCTCTCCATCGATGTGCGGGAGCGCACGGCCAAGGATTTCGGCAAGAAGAAGTACCTGCTGAAGGACATCGCCATGGATATACCCAACGGCTCCTTCGTGCTACTGCTGGGGGGCTCCGGCGCCGGCAAGACCACCTTCGTGAATGCGGTGATCGGCTATGAAAAGGCCGACGCCACCATATCCCTGAACGGCTGCGACGTGTATAAACACTACGACCAAATCAAGTACCGCATCGGGTTCGTGCCCCAGCAGAATCTGATCCGGGGCAGCGACACGGTCATGCGGACCGTAGGCGACGCCGCCCTCATGCGGCTGCCCAAGGACGTGAAACGGCCCCAGCGCAACGAAAAGATCCAGGAAGTGCTGGACCTGCTGGGCCTGACCGCCGGGAGCGATGGGCTGGTGTCCAAGAAATCCGGCGGACAGCTACGACGCATCTCCATCGCCATGGAGCTGGTGACGGACCCCGAGCTGTTCGTGCTCGATGAGCCCGACTCAGGCCTGGACGGCGTCATCGCCCGGGAGATCTTCACCAAGCTGAAGGCCATTGCCGACACGGGCAAGATCGTCATGGTCATCACCCACACGCCGGACAGGGTGATCGAGCTCTTCGACAAGGTGATCGTGTTGGCCAAGGATTCCGGTCGAGTGGGTCGGCTGGCCTTCTACGGCAGCCCCGACGAAGCCCGGGCCTTCTTCGGCAGGGACACCATGGAGCAGATCGTCATGAGCGTCAACCGCAAGGAGGAAGGCGGCGACGGTCGGGCGGACGAATTCATAGAGAAATATGCTGAGCTCACGAACACCAGGGAAGGGGGTGCGGCGGCATGAGCAAAACGGACGTGAAGCACAGGGGGCGCCTCGCCCAAACGGGCATCTATCTGGGCAAGCTGCTGCGCATGTTCGTATACCAAAACGACTGGAAGGTCCTGCCCATAGGCGCGTTCATCGCGGCGGTGGTCACCTTCGTGGTGGGCCAGAACATGTTCGTTACCCAGGAGGGCACGTTCAACGGGGCCTTCGCCCTGACCTGTGTGTGCATCTGGAACGGGTTCTTCAACTCCATCCAGGTCATCTGCCGGGAGCGTCCCATCCTCAAGCGCGAGCACCGAGCGGGCCTGCACATCACCGCCTACGTGGCCTCCCACATGATCTATCAGCTCCTGCTGTGCGCTGCCCAGGCTGCAGTCACCATGTTCATCTGCAATCTGGTAGGCGTAAAATTCCCCGCCCAGGGGGTCGTGACCCGCTGGGGCATGGTGGACATGGGCATCACGTTTTTGCTGACCATTTACGCGGCGGATATGTTTGCCCTCATGATCTCCGCCATGGTGCGCAACACCACCACGGCCATGACGGTCATGCCATTCATGCTGATCTTTCAGCTAGTCTTTTCGGGGGCATTCTTCAATCTGGAAGGCTTCTCCAAAAAGCTCACGGCCTTCACCATCTCCCGCTGGGGCATGGAGAGCGTCTGCACCATCGGACGGTATAACGAACAGCCCATGGTGACCCTGTGGAACACTCTGTTCAAATTCCGAAACGTGGAGTATATGGGCACGAAGCCGATCCTGTCCGTGCTGCAGCAGATCGAAAAGGACGGGAAGATGGGCGAATTTTTGCAGTGGTCGGGGCAGAACAACCAGAACGCGGCCTTTGTCAGCGAAGCGGGGAATCTTCTTTTGAACTGGGGGGCCCTGGTGGGCTTGCTGCTGCTCGCCGTAGTCGTGGCGGTGATTTCCCTGGAGTTCATCGACCGCGACAAGCGATAAAGCCGCCACAAATGGCCGGACCCCTTCATTGATGATCTGAGGCGCGCGGGATGGTCCCGCGCCTCTTTTTTACCCCGTCACACTTTTTTTCATTGTGTTTCCGGACGGGATTTTATATAATAAAACAATAATATCGTTCTGCGAAGGAGGATCCTATGAAAAAAGTTGCTTCCATGATCGTCGCCCTGCTGCTCACCGTCGGTACCGGCATGGCCGCATTTGCCGCGGAGGAGCCCCCCGCCGACCTGCACGCCGACATTCAGCCGGTGGTGGATTCCCCGGCCTGGGTGGTCGCCCTGCCCGCCGCGCAGGAGGCCGACCAGCTGTTCGTGGTGGCCGGCATGGGCATGGATCTGACCACCGCCACCATCTCCCTCCATCAGAAGGACGAAAACGGGGTCTGGAAGCAGTTGCTGTCCACCCCCGGCTTCGTGGGCAAAAACGGCCTGTGCCTGGACAAGGACCATCGGGAGGGCTGCGGGCAGACGCCCATAGGGGTCTATCATTTCAACAAGGCCTTCGGCATCGCCGCCGATCCCGGCTGCGCCCTCCCCTACGTGCAGGTGGACGACAACACCTACTGGTCCGGGGACCCCGGCGAGCACTACAACGAGATGGTGGACATCCGTGACTACCCGAACCTGCTGCTGGACGACAGCGAGCACATCGTGGACTACGAGTACCAGTATCAGTACTGCCTCAACATCAGCTTCAACGAGGAGGGGACCCCGGGCCGGGGCTCCGCCATCTTCCTCCACTGCTTTGGCCCCCTCAAGCCCTACACCGGCGGGTGCGTGGCGGTGCCGGAGAACATTATGAAGCTGATTATAAAGACCGTGCGGCCGGACTGCGTGGTGGTGATCGACACCTTCGCGAACATGAACGGCAGCTTCTGATGGCATTTGGACCGCCTCCACGACCATCGAAAGACGCCCCACAGGAGGGAAGGAAGACCCCATGAAACGGCTGAAACAACATGTGACCGTCAAAAGCATCACCGGCATCGTGGCGCTGCTGGTGCTGTTCTCCGTGATCGTCAGCATCATCGGTTATCGGACCTTCACCAACGCCCTGCTGAACCAGTACGCGGAAGGCGCCTTCCTCACGGCCCAGACCGCCGCCGAGCTGGTGGACGCGAATCGGATGGACGAGTATGCCCAGAGCGGCGGCACCACCCCGGAATACCTGGCGGTGTGGAACCGGCTGGACCACCTGTGCAACACCTCCGGGTCCACCTTCATCTACGTGATCGAGCCAGACCGGTCCGACTACGGGCACATCACCTTCCTGTTCTCCACCATCGACCACGACAGCCCCTACACGAAATACGACTTCGGCTTCCTGCGGGAGACCACCAACGACGAGTACCGAGCCAAGTACCGGGCCCTCTACGAGCTGGCGACGGACCGGGAGCTGGTGATCCGGGATAAGGGCAACATCGAGACCGACTCCCACATCACCGCCATGATGGGCCTCAAGGGGTCCGACGGCCAGGTGAAGGGGATCCTCTGCGTCCAGCGGCAGATGGACATTTTGACCGGGGTGCGCAACACCTTCCTCAACAAGGTGGCCCTGGCGATGATCGGCCTCATGCTCCTGGTCATCATCGGCCAGAGCGTGTACCTCCACCGGGTGCTGCTGCGGCCCCTGAACCTGATCACCGAGGAGGCCGCCCGCTTCTCCACGGAGAACAAGGCCGCCGAGCACAAGCTCCAGGAGAGCATCCGCAACCGGGACGAGATCGGGAAGCTGGCCGCCTCCGTGGATCGGATGGAGGAGCAGATCGAGACCTACATCGCGGACATCACCCAGATCACCGCCGAGCGGGAGCGGATCAGCACGGAGCTCTCCTTGGCCACCCGCATCCAGGCGGCCTTCATCCCCCATCTGTTCCCCCCCTTCCCCGACCGGCCTGAGTTCGCCCTCTACGCCACCATGGACCCGGCCAAGGAGGTGGGCGGCGACTTCTACGACTTCTTCCTCATCGACGAGGACCATCTGGGCCTGGTCATGGCCGACGTGTCCGGCAAGGGCGTGCCGGCGGCCCTGTTCATGATGGCCTCCAAGATCATCCTGCAGAGCTGCGCCATGCTGGGCCAGGGCCCGGCCGCCATCCTCACCAAGACCAATGAGGCCATCTGCTCCAACAACCAGGAGGGCATGTTCGTCACGGTGTGGCTGGGCATCTTGGAGATCTCCACCGGCAAGCTCCGTGCGGCCAACGCCGGCCACGAGTACCCGGTGCTCAAGCCCGCGGACGGGGATTTCGCCCTGCTGAAGGACAAGCACGGCTTCGTCATCGGCGGCATGAGCGGCGTGCGGTATCGGGAGTACGAGCTCCAGCTGACGCCGGGCGCCAAGCTCTTCGTGTACACGGACGGCGTGCCTGAGGCCAGCAACGCCCGCAACGAGCTCTTCGGCACCGAGCGGATGCTTTCCGCCCTGAACGAGCGCGCCGACGGAACGCCGGAGGACATTCTCGCCACCGTGCGCCGGGCCGTGGACGGCTTCGTCCAGGAGGCGGAGCAGTTCGACGACCTCACCATGCTGTGCCTCGAATACAAGGGCCCCCAGGCCGCGCCCGCCCGGGAGCTGACCGTGGACGCCGCGGTGGAAAATATCCCCGCGGTGACGGCCTTCGTGGAAGCGCAGCTGGACGCCGTGGACTGTTCCCCCAAGGCCCGTGGGCAGCTGAGCATGGCCATCGACGAGATCGTGGCCAACATCGCCCAGTACGCCTACGCGCCGGAGGTGGGCCCCGTCACGGTGCGCTTCGCCTTCGACGAGGGGACCAGGACCGCCACGCTCACCTTCCTGGACAAGGGATTGCCCTACAACCCCCTGGAGAAGGCGGACCCGGACGTGAGCCTGTCCGCCGAGGACAGGCCCATCGGGGGCCTGGGCATCTTCCTGGTGAAGAAGACCATGGACGGCATGGCCTACGCCTACAAGCACGGCCAGAACGTCCTGACCATACAGAAGCGGCTCTAAGGCCGCCCCCTGAGCCGGGCGGACGGGCGGACGCTGCACGGCTGAATGCGCGCGGCCCGCCCGATACCACGTGAAGATCCTCTCCGTGCCGGAGGGCTGGGCCCTGAGCGGCGACGCGGAATGGGACACCGAGCCCTACGGCCAGATCTTCTGGGTCCCCTTTACGAAGGTCCAATAATCATCGGCAATACTTGACAACAAGGAGCATATGAACCATGAACGAAGCACCGAAACCCACGAACCGCTGGAAATCAATCGCCATCGTCGCCCTCGTCGTCGCTCTGATCGCCTGCGGCGCGGTGGTGTACCTGCTGAACCGGCCCGTCCCCGAGACGCCGGTGTTGACCAGCATCGACCGGCCTGCGCTCCAGGCGGAGCCCCAGGCCGAGCCCACGGCGGAGCCCCCCTCCGCGCTCCAGGCGGAGCCCCAGGCTGAGCCCACGGCGGAGCCCATTTTCGACGTTACCGAGGTGCCCAAGCCCGCCGAAGCGCCCCTGTCCCTGTGGACCGACGGGGCCCTGGCCAGGGAGTCCCTGCAGGCGTACATGGACATGATCACCTCCGACGGCGTGGGCTACATCCCGCCGGAGGATCGGATCGCGGTGTTCGATCTGGACGGGACCCTGTTCTGCGAGACGGACCCGGTCTACTTCGACTACAGCCTCCTCCTCTACCGGGTGACCCAGGACGAAGACTATAAGGACAAGGCCAGCGACTTTGAGCGGGAGACCGCCCGGAAGATCCAGGAGATGATCCTCACCGGCAAGTCCGCCCAGGGTCTGGAGGTGGACCACGGCAAGTGCGTGGCCTCCGCTTTCGCGGGCATGACCATCCCCGAGTTCGAGGCCTACTGCAAGAAGTTCCGGGAGCTGCCCGCCCGGGGCTATGAGGGCATGACCATCGGCGAGGGCTTCTACCGGCCCATGCTCCAGGTGGTGGACTACCTGGTGGCCAACGACTTCAAGGTCTACGTGGTCAGCGGCACGGATCGGCTCATCGTTCGGGGCATCGTGAAGGATTCCCTGCTGAAGGTCCCCATGGAGCAGATCATCGGCTCCGACGAGACGCTGGTGGCCCGGCAGCAGGGAGACGCGGACGGCCTCGACTACGTGTTCACCAAGGGGGACGACGTGGTCCTGGGCGGTGAGTTCATCGTGAAGAACCTGAAGATGAACAAGGTCACCGTGATCCTCCAGGAGATCGGCAAGCAGCCGGTCCTCTCCTTCGGCAACAGCACGGGCGACGCCAGCATGGCCGAGTTCGTGACCAACAACAACCCCTACCCCAGCATGGCCTTCATGCTCTGCTGCGACGACGAGGTCCGGGAGAACGGCAGCGCCACGAAGGCCGAGAAGATGGCGAAGCTCTGCGCGGAGTTTGACTGGGTGCCCATCTCCATGAAGGACGACTGGACCACCATCTACGGGGACGGCGTCACGCGCAAGGCCACCCCCGACAGCGTGATCTTCGACATCCCGGAGAAGGTGCAGGAGAGCGACGTGAAGCTCTCCGACGATGCCTCCGACTTCGTGCTGCTCTCCGAGGCGGTGCCCGACGCCATTTTGGAGATCCGCTACTACTCCACCTATAACTTCATCGGCGACAGGATCGACGGCTACGAGGAGCCTCTGGCCCTGCTCACCAAGGAGGCCGCCGCGGCCCTTCGGGAGGTCAGCGACGAGCTGCTGACAAAGGGCTACCGGCTGAAGATCTTCGACGCCTACCGGCCCCAGCGGGCGGTGACCAACTTTATGAACTGGGCCCTCGATCCGGACGACGCCCGCATGAAGGAGTACTTCTACCCCGAGCTTGAGAAGGACGTGCTCTTCCCCCAGGGCTATATCGCCGAGCATTCCGGCCACAGCCGGGGCAGCACCGTGGATCTGACCCTCTTCGACATGCGGACGGAGCGGGAGGTGGACATGGGCGGCACCTTCGACTACTTCGGCCAGCTGAGCCACCCGGACTACACCGAGATCACCGCCGAGCAGTACGCCATGCGGATGCTCCTTCGGGAGGTCATGCTCAAGCACGGCTTCAAGCCCCTGGAGGAGGAGTGGTGGCACTTCACCCTGAACGATGAGCCCTTCCCTGACACCTACTTCACCTTCCCCGTCAACAGCGAATCCGTTCCCCCCTTCGACCCAGCCGCCATGCCCGCCAACACCGCCGCCCCCGTCCAGGACGAGATGGCCCGGCCGACGAGCGCCCCAGCGGACATCGACTACCTGGCCCTGGTGAACAAGGTCAGCGCCCTGCCCGAGGGCTGGGAGGACGCCCTCAAGACCGTGACCGTCACCAACTCCGTGAACGACGCGGTGACGGTGGAGCAGAAGGCCTATGACGCCTACCTGAAGCTGAAGGACGATCTTGAAAAGAACGACGGGATCTACCTGGAGCTGGATTCCGCCTTCCGGAGCGTGGCTCAGCAGGAAGACATCATGACCCGCTTCATCGAGAAGTACGGCGAGGACTACGCCACCAAGACCGTGGCCCAGCCCGGCTACTCCGAGCACCACACGGGCCTTGCCCTGGACCTCTACTTCAAGCTGAAGAACGAGGACGGCACCTTCACCGATGTCTACCACAACGAGGACATGGAGAAGGCGGAATATACGCCCATCTGGGAGAAGATCCACAGCAAACTGGCCGACTACGGCTTCATCCTCCGCTACTTGCCCGGCCTCGAGCACATCACCGGCTACCGCCACGAGCTCTGGCACATCCGCTACGTGGACAGCGTGGAGGTCGCCAAAGCGATCATGGCCGAGCCCGCCATGACCCTGGAGGAGTACCTGAAGGGCCAGCGGGCGCCGGAGGCCGCCATCGACCTTAGCGGCAGCGCCCTCTACTCCCCCGAGGAGCTCACGGACGCCATGTTGGCCGTCAAGTGCAAGTTCGCCGCCTTTGCGGGCTGCGAGCTCCACAGCATCCGCTACGGCGGGGACGAGGCCGCCACGGAGGAGAATCTGGCCTGGCTGAATTCTCATAAGGAGAAGGCCAGCTATACCAAGGTCATGAAGCTGTTGACAAACTTCCATACCGACGCGGACATCATGGGCGCCTGGGAGCCCGATCAGGAGTACACCGACTACCAGTGGTGGCTGGGCTTCAACGCCAAGGGTGAGTGGGAGATCGTCGACTGGGGCTATTGAGCGCCAATGAAACTAAAGCGGCTGTCTCAAAACAGCTTTCATGTTTCTGAGCTATGAATAAATACTTGTCATCCTGACCGAGGGAGCGAAAACGCAAGGATCATACTCGAATAGAGACATGAGCGACCGAGTGGAAGGACCTCTGAACGGAAAAGCTTGTAGCGGAGATACGCAGTTCGCTACGACCAGTACCGTTCTGAGATCCCTCCGCTCGGTCGCTTCTGCATCAATACGGTCAAGTTTTTCTCTGTGCGCTTCCTCGGTCGGGATGACAATGAGGGTATAAAAATGACGGCATTTGATCCTAGCAATGAACCAGCCACCATTTTTTCGTATTTGCGGGTGTTTCTTACTGAGACAGCCGCTTTTTTGCACATTGATCTGGGGCGTCCCCTGCCGCTTCTGCGTTGGCGGGCCTCAGGCCTCCATGCCGGCGGGCCGGTCGCTGACGGCGGGCTCGTCCACGGCGGGCTGGGGCTTCTTGTCCCGGCGGAGCAGGTCGTAGAGGACGGGGACGATGAAGATGGTCATGAGGGTGGCGTAGGTGAGGCCGCCGATGCACACGATGGCCACGGGCTGGATGATCTCCGCCCCGGTGCCCAGGCCTAACCCCAGGGGCAGCAGGCCCAATATGGTGGTCAGGGCCGTCATAAGCACGGGCCGGATGCGCATGGTGGCCGCCTTCACGATGGCCTCCCGCTTGGGAAGGCCATCCTCCCGCAGGCGGTTGGCGCAGTCCACCAGCACGATGCCGTTGTTGACCACCACGCCCACCAGCATGATCATGCCCACCATGGACACGATGCTCATGTGGAAGTCGGTGACGAGCAGGCCCAAGAACCCGCCTGCGAAGCTGAGAGGCACGGTCAAAATCACGATAAAGGGGCTCAGCAGCGACTGGAACTGGGCCACCATGATGAGGTAGATGATGAGCACGCCCAAAAGGAGCATGAAGAACAGGTCCCGCATGGCGTCCATGATGGTCTCGTTCTCGCCCGCGTACTCCACCTGGCACCCGGCGGGCAGCTGCACCTCCTGGATGGCCCGGCGGGCGTCGGCGGACACCAATGTCACGTTGTAGCCGTCGACCACGGTGGCGGTGACGGAGATGTAGCGCCGCTGCTCCAGCCGGTGGATGGAGGACAGGGTCTCGCTTTCGGTGAGGGTGATGATTTCCATGAGAGGCACCTCCTCGGTGGTGCCGTCCCGCTTGGTGGCATTCAGGGTCATCTTCTCCAGCTTCTGCCGGTCCGTCTCCCCGTTGGCCGAATGGATGGTGGCCGAGAGGGCGGCGGTGCTGGTGGTGACCTGGGTGGCGCTGACGCTGCTGGTCAGCTCCTGGACGATGGCCATGTATACCTGGGCGGTGGTCAAGTTGTGCTCGATGGCCTTCTCCTTGTCCACGGTGATGTGCAGAGCCGGAGAGGTCTCCTCCGCCCCGCCGCTGATCTCCTTGAGACCCTCCACCGTCTTGAGCTTCTCCGCCACGGCCTGGGCCGCGGTCCGAAGGTCCGTGAGGTCGTTGGAATAGATGTTCATGGTGAAGCCGCCGCTTTGGAGCATGTTGCTCATGCTCATGGTGGACACGGTGGTCACCTCGAAGTCCGCGTACCGCTTGAAGGGCTCCAGGACCCGGCGAATGTCCTTCGTGGCCTCGATGCTGCTGTAGCCGCTGTTCTCGTCCACCAGGGCGTAGACCGTGATCTGGTCGTCGCCGCCGCCGGAGGAGAGGCCCACCAGGCTCTCCATGCCGCCGTTGATCATGCCGCCGATGTCCGTGAGATGGGGCACACTCTCCATGGCGTACATCATCTCGTCCGCCAGGAAGCAGCGGTCGGAGAAGGTGTAGTCCTCCGGCGCATTCACGGTGATGGAGATCTGGGTGCCGCCGCTTTCGGGGAAGTATTCAAAGCCCTGCTTCAGGGAGTACCAGGCGGACCCGCCCAGGATGGCTAAGGCGAGCAGCAGCGCCAGCGCCCGGTGGCGCAGGTGGAAGCGGACCGTCCCCTCGAAGGCGCCCATCAGCTTTCGGGCCAGCTTGCTCATGGGCCGGACCTCTCGCCGCAGGAGCCCCTGGGCCATGGCCGGAATCACGGTGAGGGCCACGATGAGGCTGGCCATGAGGGAGTAGGTGATGGTCAGGATCATGTCCATGAACACCTGCCTGGTGAGGCCATGGACGAAGAGGATGGGTACGAAGACGCAGATGGTAGTCAGTGTGGAGGCGGTGATGGCCCCCATGACCTCCTTCGCCCCCTGGATGGCGGCCTCCCGAGGCGCCACCCCCTCGGCCCGCAGCCGGTAGATGTTCTCGATGACCACGATGGAGTTGTCCACCAGCATGCCGATCCCGATGGCGAGGCCCGCCATGGAGATCACGTTCATGGTGACCCCGGAGAAGTACATGAGCACCAGGGCAAAGAGCACGGACACGGGGATGGAGATGCCCACGGCGAAGGTGGGCCGGATGTCCCGGAGGAACAGGAACAGGATGAGGATGGCCAAGGCGCCGCCCAAAAGGAGGCTCTGGATCACGGCGGACATGGCCATGTGGATGTAGTCCCCCTGGTCCATGAGGGCCACGAACTGCAGGCCCGGGTACTGCTTCTCCAGCTCCCGGAAGCGGCTGTCGATATTGTCCGCCACGGTGGCGGTGGCGTAGGCACTTTGGCGGGTGAAGGTGAGCAGGACCCCGTTTTCCCCGTTGATGCGGGCGTAGGTGGTGTCGCCGTTGTCCGCGATGTGCACGTCGGCCACGTCACCCAGGCGAATCACGTCCACGTCGTCCAGGCCCAGGGACAGGATGGCCACGTTTTCCAAAGCCTCCACGCCCTTGACCTTGTCGCCCACGTTCACGATCCAGCTCACGTCCCCGTCGGACAGATACCCGGCGGGCATTTCAAAGTTCTGGGCCTGCAGGAGCTGAGCCACCAGCTCCTTGGTGAAGACCCCGTGCAGATCCGCCGCGCTCTTGGCGTCGGACAGCTGGTCCAGGGCCTCGTGCATGGCGTCGTCCAGGGCCTGCTGGCTGTCGTTCAGCTCCGCCTCCCCGTCCTCGATCTGTTGGCGTCCCTCGTCGATCTGCTTCTGGGCGTCGGCGAGCCGACCATTCACGCTGCCCTTCTGATGGGACAGCTCCTTGTAGCCGGCCTCCACCTGGGCAAGGCCCGCCTTGGCCTCCGCCAGCTTCCCGTCCAGCAGGGCGATGGTGTCGTCGATGTGCTCCAACTGCTGGATGAGCCCGGGCAGCTGGGCCCGGGTGACGCCGTACTGGCTAAGCTGCCCGTCGATGGCCGCCAGCTGCCGGTTCACCTCGTCCAGGGCTGCCTGGACCGGCGCCAAAGCCGCCGCCTGCTCCTCCGGGGATAGATCGCTGTTGCCCGTGATTTGGGCGATAGTCGCCTCCAGCTCCGCCTTCTTGCCCTCCAGCTGGCGGATGGCGGACTGCAGCGACCGCAGGGCCGGGAGCTTATTCTGGGCGTCCTCCTTCTGCTTGAGCAGCTGCTCCCGCTGCTTCTTCATGGTGTCGATGGCCGCCTCCAGCTCTGCCTTGGTGCTGTCCAGCTTCTTCTTGGCCTTGCGAAAGGCGCGGTTGGCCTCCGCCCGGCCGGTCTCCAGCTCCTCCTCCCCCTTTTCGAGCTCGCTCTTGGCGTCCTCCAGCTCCTGTCGGCCCTCGTCGATCTGCTGCTGCCCCTCGTCGATCTTGTCGAAGCCCTCCTGGGCCGCCTCATCGATGGAGCCGAAGAGCTTTTCGTTCAGCCGGTCGATCTTTTCCTTGTTGAGCTCGATCTCGATCCGCTCCGCCACCAGGCCCGTGGCGTTCACCGAAGCCACGCCGTTGGTGCCCTCCAGGGCGGGCAGCAGGGTTTCGCTGGCGAAGCCCGACAGGCCGATGGGGTCCATGTCCTTGTAGTGGACCGCCGCCACCACCGTGGGGATCAGATCCGTGGACAGCTCCAGGGCGGTGGGGTTGCCCACGGCCTCGGGCCAGTCGCTCTTGAGCTTCGTGACCGCCTGCTGGATGTCCAGCATGGCCCTGTCCACGTTCACCGTGTCCTCGAAGGTCAGGTACACCACGGACACGTTCTCCGAGGAAACGGAGTTGATCTGCTTGAGATCGTCCAGGGCCGCCAGAGACTGCTCCAGGGGCTTCGTGACGGTGGTCTCCACCTCCTCCGGGGCCGCGCCCACATAGCTGGTGATCAGGACGATGTAGGGGAAGCTCATCTTGGGCAGCAGATCCGGGGTCATCCTGGTCACGGAGACCGCGCCCAAGACCAGGACCAATATGACCGCCACCAACACGGTGAAGGGCTTTTTAACGCTGTACTTGGAGATCATAGGCCGCTCCCCTGTATATGATGCACTATTCTATCAGAAACCGGGCCGTACATTGTGAAAGGGATGTGAAAAATGCAAGCCGCCAAAGGCTTTTTTTGACGGCTTGCGCAGGTGTAGCTTATTCGACCTCTATCTCCTTGATGATGCACTCGTTGCCCCGGAGGAGCCAGGTCTCGCCGCTGTGGCAGTAGGGACATTCCCGGCCGTAGGTGATTGTGGGGTAGGTCTTCTCGCAGGAGGCGCAGAAGGTCACGGCGGGGATGGTCTCAAGCTCCAGCTCCGCCGTTTCGAGGACCGGGTGGCGCCGGCGGAAGTAGTTCCAGCAATCGGTGAAGTAGTCCGTCATAATGCCGGACACCTCCCCCACCTGCAGCGTCACCCGGAGGATCTTTTGGATGTCCTGCTCCCGGGCCGTTTCCTCTAAGGATTTAGCGAGGTGCAGGATGATGCCCATCTCGTGCATGGTTTATTCAGGGATCCACTCGGTGGGCTCCTTCTTGCCGAAGAGGATCTTGCCCGCCCGCTTGATGGCGTAGGCCCCCACCTTGCCCATCTTGTCCTCGCAGCGGACCATGGTGGACGCCTCGGGCAGATCCCGGGTGAGGTGGATGGCGTCGAACTCGCACCGGGTGGTGCACAGGCCGCATCCGATGCAGCGGTTGTAGTCCACCACGGACGCGCCGCAGCTCAAGCAGCGGTTCGCCTCCGCCTTCACCTGCGCCTCCGTGAAGGGGAGCCGGGTGTCGGAGAAGGTGGTCTTGGGCACCACGCCGGTCTCGCCGGGGACCTGGCGCTTGGCGTGGTCGTAGTCGGGCAGCTGGATGTCGTCCTTGTTGAGCTCCTTGAACTCCCTCAAATCCCGGGCGATGGTCATGGACTGGCCGGGATGGACGAACCGGTGCATGGACTCGCAGGCCTTCTTGCCGTCGGCGATGGCGTCGATGGCGAAGCGGGCCCCGTGCTCGATGTCGCCGCCGGCGAAGATGTCCGGCTCGGCGGTCTCGAAGGTGATGGGATCGACCACCACGGTGCCGTTCTTGCGGAGCTCCACCTTGGTATCCTTGAGCATGTCGCCCCAAATGGCCGCCTGGCCGATGGCCTGCAGGACGTGACTGCAGGGGATGGTGACGGTCTCATGCTCGTCGTATTCCGGGCTGAACCGGTGCTGCTCGTCGTAGACCCGGGTGCACCGCTTGAACACCACGCCCACGACCTGGCCGGCCTCGGTCAAGATCTCCTTGGGGCCCCAGCCGTTCAGCACCTCGATGCCCTCGGCCTTGGCCTCCTTCACCTCGTCGTCGGCGGCGGGCATCTCGTCCGCGCCCTCGAGGCAGAGCATGGTGACCTTGCCGGTGGCGGCCCGGACCGCGGTGCGCGCCACGTCCACGGCTACGTTCCCGCCGCCCACCACCACCACGTCGCCGTCAAGGCGGAGGGTGTTGTCGTTGCAGATGCGGCGGAGGAAGCTGACGCCGGATTCCACGCCCTGGGCGTCCTCCCCGGGCACGCCCGCTTTGCGGCCGTCCTGCAGGCCGATGGCCAGATAGAAGGCCTTGTAGCCCTCGTCCCGCAGCTGCTGGATGGTCACGTCACGGCCCACCTCCACGCCGCAGCGGAACTCCACGCCCATGGTGCGCAGCACGTCGATCTCCGCGTTCAGCACGTCCTTCTCCAACCGGAAGGAGGGGATGCCGTGGCGGAGCATGCCGCCGGGGGCGGGCTCCTTTTCAAATATGGTCACGTCGTAGCCCCGGGTCCTCAGATAGTAGGCGCAGGAGAGGCCCGCGGGGCCGGCGCCGATGATGGCCATTTTATAGTCCGGGCCCCACATGCCGCCGTCGTCCTTCTCGCAGAGGGGGACGAAGCGGTCCTCCGCCTTCAGCTCCTGGGCGGCGATGAACTTCTTGATCTCGTCGATGGCCAGCGGCTCGTCCACGGTCCCCCTCGTGCAGGCGTCCTCGCAGCGCCGGTTGCAGATGGCGCCGCAGACGGCGGGCAGGGGGTTATCCTGCTTGATGAGCTTCAGGGCGTCCCGATACCGGCCCTCCTTCGCGAGCTGGATGTAGCCCTGGATGGCCAGGTGCGCCGGGCAGGCGGTCTTGCAGGGGGCGGTGCCGGAGTCGTAGCAGTTGATCTTGGCGTCGTTCCGGTAGTTGGGGTTCCACTTGTCGGCGCCCCATTTGCGGGCGTCGGGGAGCTCCGTCAGGGGGTAGGCCATGCCGCTGCCGTCCTTCTTGCACAGCTTCTGGCCCAGCTTGGCCGCGCCCACGGGGCAGACCTCCACGCACTTGCCGCAGGCCACGCACTTGGTCCTGTCCACATGGGCCCGGTAGGCGGAGCGGGACATGTTGGGGGTGTTGTAGAGCTGGCTGGTGCGGATGGCGTTGCACACGCCCGGCGCACAGTTGCAGATGGCGACGATCTTGTCCTCGCCGTCGATGTTGGTGATCTGATGGACGAAGCCGTGGCGCTCGGCCCGCTCCAAGATCTCCAGGGCCTCTTCATAGGTGATGTAGCGGCCCATGCCCTTCTCCACGCAGTACTCGGCCATGTCGCCCACGCCCATGCAGAACTCGCCGTTGATCTCGCCGCTGCCCTCGCCCCGCATGGTCTGCTGCTTGCGGCAGGTACACTGGCCCACGGAGTACTTGTCGTACTTGTTGAGCCAGTGGGAGATGTGCTCCACGCTCACGGACTTGTTCTCGTGCTCGATGGCCTTCTCCACGGGGATCACGTGCATGCCCACGCCGCTGCCGCCCAGGGGGATCATCTGGGTGATGCCCTCGAGGGGCATCTGGGTCATCAGGTTGAAGAAGGTGGCCAGCTGCGGGTGCTCGCTGGTCAGCTGGTCGTTCATCATCATGAACTCGGCCGAGCCGGGCACGAAGATGGGCACGTTGTACTGCCGGTGATGGTCCTCGTTCTCCCGGTTCATCTCGAGGACGCCCACCCAGCAGAGGTGCTTCACCATTTTCTCCGTGTCCTCTAAGGACATGTTGTTCATCTTGGCCAGAGTGGGGGCGTCGTAGGGCACCCGGGTCTTCTTGAAGTTCAGGAGGAACTTAACCTCCTCCTTGGTGAGCACCGCGTCCAAGGCCCAGTACTCCGGGTCGTCCGTCTTCAGGGTGTGGGTGTACTTCTGCAGATACCTGTCCGTGATCATGGTGCCCAGCTGCAATATCAGCTTCGCCTTCTCCGGGTCCTGGGGCTTGTAGTTGGGGTCCTGCCTGAAATCCCGTTCGTTGGTCAGCCGGTTCTTTTGCTCCTTCATGCGCCTCGCTCCTTTGCTTTATTTCTTCCAATCCTCAATGGCTCTCGCGAGCCAGTTTTCCCACGCCTCGAACCCGTCCCCGGTCTTCGACGACACCTCGAAGATCTCAATATTCGGGTTCAGCCCCCTGGCCCGCCGCTTGCAGGCCTCGAAATCGAAGTCGAAATAGGGGGCCACGTCCGTCTTGGTCAGGACGAGCACGTCGCTGACGGTGAACATGAGGGGGTATTTCAGGGGCTTGTCGTCCCCCTCAGGCACGCTCAGGAGCATGACCTTCTTCCCGGCGCCGGTGTCGAACTCCGCGGGGCAGATGAGGTTCCCCACGTTCTCCAAAACCACCAGGTCGAAATGCTCCTCCCCCAGCTCATGAAGGGCCGCCCGGGTCATGCCCGCGTCCATGTGGCACATGCCGCCGGTGTGGGCCTGGACCGCCTTCGCCCCCAGCTTCTCGATGCGCCGGGCGTCCACGTCGGAGTCCACGTCCGCCTCCATGACGGCGATGCGGAACCTATCCTTCATGTCCCGGATGGTCCGCTCCAAAAGGGTGGTCTTTCCCGCCCCCGGGGACGCCATGAGGTTGATGAGCAGCGTGCCCTTTTCCTTCAGTTCGCCCCGCAAAACCTCCGCGTCCCGATCGTTGGACGCGGTGACGGTCTCCTTCAGCTCGATGATGCGCATAGTATTCCCTTTCCCCATTTTTCTCTGTTTATATTGTAAAGGACTCTCCCGGAAAACGCAAGAGCGAGTGTGGGAAACATCCTGGCGCGGGGCGTTGCCGCCGTTGACATTTTTTATATATTCCGCGCTCCTCCCCCTTGATTATTGGATGGAACGCCATTATAATGCGAATTAGGGTATATACCCAAATCGTAGAAGAAGGAGAAGAAACATGAAGAAAGTACTTGCAACGATGCTGGCGCTGGTGATGGTGTTCGCGCTGGTCCCGGCGGTTTTTGCGGAAGAACCGGCCATTCCCGAAGAGCTGATCGCGGCCGCCAAGGCCGAGGGTGAGCTGGTGGTCTATGGGTCCTGCGAAGAGGACTATCTGGCCGCTGCCTGCGCCAATTTCGAAAAGATCTATGGCATCAAGACCAGCTATCAGCGCATGTCCACCGGTGAGGTCCCTGCCAAGATTGCCGAGGAGAAGGGCAAGCCCTCCGCGGACGTTTGGTTCGGCGGCACCAACAACCCCTATGACACCGCCGCTGCGGACGGCCTGCTGGACAACAGCTACGTGCCCGTGAATGCCGCTCACCTGCTCAAGGATATGTACAAAGATCCCAACGGCTACTGGTACGGCATCTACACCGGCCTGCTGGGCTTCATGGTCAACAAGCCCGAGCTGGAGCGCCTGGGCCTCGAAGCGCCCAAGACCTGGGACGATCTGCTCAAGCCCGAGTACAAGGGCCTGATCTGGCTGTCCAACTACAACACCGCCGGCACCCCCAAGCTGGTCGCCAACCTGATGATCCAGCTCAAGGGCCATGACGAGGGCATCCAGTACCTGGTGGACCTGGACAAGAACGTCCAGATCTACACCAAGTCCGGTTCCGGCCCGTCCAAGAACGTGGGCACCGGCGAGTGCGTCATCGGCATCGGCTTCCTCCACGACGGCATCACCCAGATCGTGGACAACGGCTATGACAACGTGGAGCTGATCGTTCCCGCCGACGGCACCGCCTGCGAGATCGGCCCCGTGGCCATCTTCCAGGGTGCGGCCCATCCCAATGCCGCGAAGCTGTTCATGGAGTACGCTCTGACCCCCGACTGCGTGGAGCTGGCCGCCCAGAACGGTTCCTATCAGTTCCTGGTGATCGACAACGCCCAGCAGCCCGAAGTGGCCGCCAAGTTCGGCCTCGATCCCTCCCTGGTGTGGGATGGCTATGACTTCGCCAAGGCCGTGACCGACACCAAGCAGAACGTGGAGGACGTGATGGCTGCCCTCAACGGCGGCGACGATCGGTTCAAGACCGAGTAACCTGACGGGAATTCACGCTTATCGGTAAGCGGGTCCCCGCCCTCCGGGGCGGGGACTTTCTTTATTACAACAACGAAAACAAGGAGGCTACCCTATGGCAAAAACCGCTCAGGGTGCGGCGCTGGACCGGAAGAAGCTCATGGCCGATCCCATCATGGTGACGACCATCGTGCTGCTCATCACCTTCCTAACGCTGTTCATCCTCTATCCTTTGGTGATCCTGCTGGTGGACAGCGTGCTCATGGACGGCCATGTGACGCTGGATGTCTTCAAGCGGATCATGAACATGCCCACCTTTACCCGGGCCATCTCCAACACCCTGAAGGTCGGCTTCGTGGTGGGCATCCTCTCCACGCTGATCGGCTTGCTGTTCGCCTATGTGGAGGTCTACGTCCGCATGAACAAGCTGGCGGGCGGCCTCTTCAAGGTGGTCTCCATGCTGCCCGTGGTGTCTCCGCCCTTCGTGCTGAGCTTGTCCATGATCATGCTCTTCGGCAAGGCGGGCCTCATCACCCGGTTCCTGCTGGGCATCTACGACAACAACGTGTACGGCTATTGGGGCATCGTCATCGTGCAGACCCTCACCTTCTTCCCCGTCTGCTACATGATGATGAAGGGCCTCTTAAAGAACATCGACCCCTCCTTGGAGGAAGCGGCCCGGGACATGGGCGCTTCCCGCTGGAAGGTGTTCACCAGCGTCACCCTGCCCCTGCTCCTGCCGGGCCTCGGCAACGCCTTTTTGGTGACCTTCATCGAGTCCATCGCCGACTTTGCGAACCCCATGATCATCGGCGGCAGCTATGATACGTTGGCCACCACCATCTACCTCCAGATCACCGGCGCCTACGACAAGCAGGGCGCGGCGGCCATGGCCGTGGTGCTGTTGTGCATCACGCTGCTCATGTTCGCGGTGCAGAAATACTATCTGGAGTCCAAGACCGCCGCCACCTTGACGGGCAAGGCCTCCCGGGCCCGGATGCTCATCGAGGATCGGTCCGTCACCATCCCCCTCACCGTCCTCTGCTCCCTGGCGGCCATCTTCGTCATCGGCATGTACGTCTGCGTGCCCATCGGCGCCCTGTTCCCCACCTGGGGCTACAAGTTCACGCCTCTGACCTTCAAGTGGTTCCAGCAGGTGTTCCAACGATACCACGGCCTCAAGGCCTTCAAGGACTCCTTCATCCTTTCCCTCATCGCCTCGCCCATCACGGCCCTGCTCAGCATGATCATCTCTTACCTGGTGGTCAAGCGGAACTTCCGGGGCAAGGGCTTCATCGAGGCGGTGTCCATGCTGGCCATGGCCGTGCCCGGCACGGTGTTGGGCGTGGGCTATATCCGGGGCTACTCCCAGGGCCTGTTCCATACGGGAGCGCTGGATTTCATCTATAACAGCGCGGCCATCCTCATCATCGTCTTTGTGGTCCGAAGCCTGCCCACGGGCACCCGGAGCGGCATCTCCGCCCTCCGACAGATCGACAAGAGCATCGAGGAAAGCGCTTACGACATGGGCGCGGACAGCTTCAAGGTGTTTATGACCGTGACGCTGCCCCTCATCAAGGATTCGTTCCTGAGCGGTCTCGTCACGGCGTTCGTCCGCTCCATCACCGCCATCTCCGCCATCATCCTGCTGGTGACGCCCTCGTTCCTGCTCATCACCGTGCAGATCAACGAGTTCGCGGAGAAGGGCGCCTTCAGCATCGCCTGCGCCTTTGCCACCATACTGATCCTGATCACGTACGGCTCAGTGCTGCTCATGAACCTTGTCATGAAATTCTTCGGTACCAGCAGAAAAATAAAGGAGGACGCATAACGCTATGGCTAAGGAGAAAAAAGGCGTACGCCTGGAGCATATTTCCAAGATCTATAAGGACCCCAAGACCAAGAAGGACTTCTACGCCGTGAAGGACACCAACCTGGAGATCGAGCCCGGCTCCTTCGTGACGTTGCTGGGCCCCTCGGGTTGCGGCAAGACCACCACGCTCAGAATGATCGCGGGCTTTGAGAGCCCCGACGAGGGCGAGATCTATCTGGGTGACGAGCCCATCAACGCCCTGACCCCCAACAAGCGGGACACGGCCATGGTGTTTCAGAGCTACGCTCTGCTCCCCCACTACAACATCTTCGACAACGTGGCCTACGGCTTGAAGATCCGCAAGGTCCCCAAGGAGGAGATCAAGGAGCGGGTCACCAACATCCTGGCGTTGGTGGGCCTCGAAGGCATGGAGAGCCGCATGACCAACCAGCTCTCCGGCGGCCAGCAGCAGCGCGTGGCCCTGGCCCGCGCGTTGGTGATGGAGCCCGGCGTGCTGCTCTTCGACGAGCCCCTTTCCAACCTGGATGCCAAGCTTAGGGTGTCCATGCGGACCGAGATCCGCCGCATCCAGCAGCGGGCGGGCATCACCGCCGTGTACGTGACCCATGACCAGAGCGAGGCCATGGCCCTCTCCGACAAGATCATCGTCATGGAGAAGGGCCTCGTCTCCCAGATGGGCACCCCCCAGGAGATCTACTACCACCCCAAGAACAAGTTCGTGGCCGACTTCATCGGCGACGCCAACTTCCTGGATGGCCGGATGCTCCGCCACGAGGGCGACGTGGGCGTGGTGGATGTGAACGGCGTGGAGGTCAAGGTGGCGGAAGCCACCAACGTGGCCGACGGCGCCGACACCACGGTGGTCCTGCGTCCCGAATCCACCATGCTGCGGGACGAGGGCTACTTCCCCGTGGAGGTCGTGGTGTCCAACTTCATGGGCGCCTACCAGCTCTACCATGTGATGCTGGGCAACGTGAAGCTCATCATCCACGAGTACAACCCCAAGGACAAGAAGATCTACCAGGCCGGCGAAACCGCCTACATCGACTTCGCCCCCGGCGATGCCCACTGCATCTAATGATTTCAAAGGGGAGGAACGTTGTTCCTCCCCTTTGGTTTTCCGCCGACGGCTGAGTGCGCGCGGCTGCACCGCGCTTGTGATACCGTATATAAGCCTGTTTCAAAGGTCGGTCCTGCCGGCCTTCTTTTTGTCGCAAAAAACGGTGGAAATCCTTTTCGTTTACGGGTATAATGGGGAAAAGATGTGTCAGGAGGACGAACCATGCAAGTCGATCCCTTCACCAAATTCAAACAGGACTGGGCGCTGCTGACGGCGGGGACGGAGGATCATTTCAACAGCATGACCATCGGCTGGGGCGCCCTGGGCACCGTGTGGAACAAGGACGTGCTCACGGTCTACGTGCGGCCGGACCGGTACACCTGGCGGTTTCTGAAGGACAGCGACACCTTCACTGTTTCCTTCTTTCCCGAGCGCTGCCGCCAGGCCCTGACGATCATGGGTACCCTGTCCGGCCGGGACGGGGACAAGGTGGCCGCCGCCGGGCTCACGCCCCGGTTCCTGCCCCAGGGCATCACCTTTGAGGAGGCCGCGGAGACCTTCGTCTGCCGGAAGATCTACATGGCGCCCATGGCCTACGAGGACGTGCCGCCCGTGGCCCAGCGCATCTATCAGAACGGCGTCCAGCCCCACTGGATCATCATGGGCGAGGTGGCGGAGCATCTTCACTGACGGGAAAGGAGCGCCCATGCGCGAGATCGAGATCTTTTATCTGACCGGCTGCCCCTACTGCGACAACGCCCGGCGGGCCGTGGCAGAGCTCATGCAGGAGGAGTCTGCCTACCGGGGCCTGGCCCTGCGCTGGATCGAGGAGAACGAGGAGAAGGCCCTGGCCGACAGCTACGACTACTACCGGGTGCCCTCGGTGTTTTTCGAGGGGGACAAGCTCTACGAGTGCTCGCCCCGCCACGGCTACGGGGCCATCAAGGCCCACCTGCGGGCGGCCTTCGACCAGGCCCTGGCCTCATGAGCGGGCTTCGCTACAAATGCCTGGTGCTGGACCACGACGACACGGTCATGGACAGCACCCGGCTCATCCACCATCCCGCCTTCTTGGTCTATCTCAACAAGGCGCGGCCGGGGACGACCATCAGCCTGGAGGAATACTTCCGGGTGAACTTCCACCCGGGCTTCTTGGAGTACTGCGAGCAGGTCCTCCGCCTCACCCCGGCGGAGCTGGAGGAGGAGATGGCGGTGTGGACCGGGTATGTGGCCACCCACGTGCCCCGGGCCTTCCCCGGCATGAAGGAGCTCATGGCCGAGCAACTTCGGCGGGGCGGGTCCATCGCCGTGATCTCCCACTCCCTGCGGGAGAACATCCTCCGGGACTATCGGGCCAACGGGCTGCCCGAGCCCTCCATGGTCTTCGGCTGGGAGCTGCCCCGGGAGCAGCGCAAGCCCAATCCCTACGCCCTGGATCAGCTCATGGCGTGCATGGACCTGGGGCCTGAGGACATGCTGGTTGTGGACGACCTCAAGCCCGGCTACGACATGGCGAAGCAGCGCCGCGTCCCCTTCGCCGCCGCGGGCTGGGCCTACGACGTGCCGGAGATCCGCGCCTTTCTGCAGCAGAACTGCCCGTTGTACTTCGACACCACGGAGGGGCTGTATCGGTATCTGTTTGAATAGAGAAAGAAGGCCTGCGCCAGTCTTGAAAAGGCGCCAAAGTCATAGAAAGAGGCAACGCTTTCGCGAAAAAAGCATTGCCTCTTCTTACATTTCTCCGTTTGCGCCGCTTCCCTAATAGAAGATCGGAATATCCCCTTCGATGCCAAATTTTTGTTTGAAGGCGTCCAGGTCCGCGGGGGTGCGGATCAGGGACACCTCCCGGAAGCGGCCCGTCGCCTTCTCCCGGAACCCGACCACCTTCTCCCCCGTACAGATGCTGCTGCGGATCGCCGGTTCCAGCAGCGCCCGATCATAGGCCTCTGCGGGGGCCTTTTTTGTTTTCAGCCAGGAAAAGAGCATCCTTACCCCCTCACTTCATGAGCTTTTGCAGCGTGTCCATGAGCTCGTCCACCACCTGGTCGTTCCCGGCGCGGATGTCGTTCACCACGCAGGAGCGGATGTGGTCCCCCAGCAGCTCCCGGTTGAAGGCGTTCAGGGCCGCGCTGACCGCCGCGCTCTGGATCAGGATGTCCGTGCAGTAGGCCCCCTTCTCCACCATGGCCCGGATGCCCCGGACCTGGCCCTCGATGCGGCTCAGCCGGTGGATGAGGCTGCGGTATTCCGCCTCCGTGCGCTCCTTTTTCTTGCCCGAGCAGCAGCAATCCATCTCTTCCATGGTCTTGGTCCTCTTTCCCTTCGTTTGTATGAGCATACCACGGGCGATTTGCCCCTGTCAACGCTCTTTCACCCTTGACAAGGGCCCCGGGACCCGCCATACTGCAAGGGAAGATCGGAAAGGACGGAACGAACATGAAACGGATCGCGGTGATCACCGGCGCTTCCAGCGGCATGGGCCGCCGGTTCGCCGAAACCTGCAGCGAGATGGGCCCCTTCGACGAGATCTGGGTCATCGCCCGGAGCAGGGACAAGCTGGAAACGTTGAAAGAAACGGCCCCCTACCCCGTGCGGGTGCTGGCCATGGACCTGACGGATCGAAGAAGCTTCGAGACCTACGCCGCCGCCCTTCAGGCGGAGCCGGTGGAGGTCCCCCTGCTGGTGAACGCGGCGGGCTTCGGCAAATTCCGGGCGGTCATGGACACACCTCTGGAGGTGAACCTGAACATGGCGGACCTGAACTGCCAGGCCGTCCAGGCCATGTGCCAGCTGACGGTGCCCCACATGCCCGCGGGCAGCCGCATCATCAACATCGCCTCCGTGGCCGCCTATCAGCCTATCCCCTACATCGACGTGTATGGGGCCAGCAAGGCCTTCGTGCTGAGCTACAGCCGGGCCCTGAACCGGGAGCTGAAGGGCCGGGGCATCGGCGTCACGGCGGTGTGCCCCTTCTGGACCAGAACCGCCTTCTTCGACCGGGCCATCGACCCGGACCGGGAGCCGGTGGTGAAGCACTACGCCGCCATGTACGATCCCAAGGACGTGGTGGCCCAGGCCTGGCGAGACGCCAAGCGGGGCCGAGACATGAGCCGGTTCGGCGCCGTGGCCCGCTTCCAGGGGGTCCTTGCCAAGCTCCTGCCCCACAGCTTCGTCATGAGCTATTGGATGCGCCAGCAGAAGCTGTCGTGACCCCCTCAGCCGTAGCTTTTTTCTCAAATCGCAAATGATCTGGCACCTTTATTGGCCGTCTGGAAGCCCCTTCGGGGGCTTTTTTTATGCCCGTTTTTTCCGGTGCAGCAGGCGGAACAGCGCGTACAGGAGCCCTAGCAGGATGGACCCCAGGCCGCCCAGGAACAGGAACCCGGCATAGTTCGATACCTCGGCCCGCTCCTCCGGCGGCGGCGTGGGCGTGGGCGAAGATCTCGCCAATTCGGGGCCGTCGCTGGGGCCGGGGCTGCCGTCCGGCTTCGGGTCGTCGTCTGACGCCGGGCTGCCGTCCGGCTTAGCCGGGATCATGTCCTCATCCATCGTTGGCTGCGAGGTCCCATGCAAGCCCGGCATTGGGGACGCCGGGGGCGTGACAGACGGCGCAGGCGTGGGCGTTGCCGTTGCGGTCGGGGCAGGGGTCAGCGTGGGCGTAGGCGTAGGGGTAGGTGTCGGCGTTGGCGTGGGTGTAGGCGTTGGTGTCGGGGTCGGCGTTGGTGTAGGCGTAGGAGTTGGTGTTGGGGTCGGGGTTGGGGTTGGGGTTGGCGTAGGAGTTGGTGTTGGGGTTGGTGTCGAGGTTGGGGTAGGTGTCGGCGCTGGGGTTGGCGTTGGCTTAGGGGTAGGCGTAGGCTTAGGGGTAGGCGTAGGCTTAAGCGTCGGCGTCGGTTTCGGGGTTCGTGTGGGTTTCGGCGTCGGAGTCGGCGTCGGCGTTGGCTTAGGGGTAGGCGTAGGCTTGGGCGTGGGTGTAGGCTTCGGGGTTCGTGTAGGTTTTGGCGTGGGTGTGGGTGTCGGCGTCGGAGTCGGCGTAGGCTTCGGCGTTGGTTTTGGTGTAGGCGTTGACGTAGGTTTCGCCGTCGGCGTCGACTTAGGCGTCGGTGTCGGTGTGGGTGTCGGCGTCGACTTAGGCGTTGGCTTGGGTGTAGGCGTTGGCGTAGGTTTCGCCGTCGGCGTCGACTTAGGCGTCGGTGTCGGTGTTAGCTTTGGCGTCGGAGTCGAAGTCGGTGTCGGCGTGCGAGTTGGTTTAGGTGTCGGGGTCAGTTTCGGCGTGCGAGTTGGTTTAGGTGTCGGAGTTGGTTTCGGTGTGCGAGTAGATTTCGGCGTTGACGTTGGTTTCGGTGTGCGAGTAGGTTTCGGCGTTGTCGTTGGTTTCGGCGTGCGAGTAGGTTTCGGCGGCACCATCGGTGTCGCAGACGGCAAGGCTGAATGGGTCGGGGTGGAAATCGGCGTCTCTGTAGGCGCTTGCGTGTGCATTGCCGTTGATGTAGGCGCAGGCGATGTCGTCGAGACAGGTGCTGGCGTAATCGCGGGCGAAGGATCGTGGCTGTCTGTGGGCGTGGAGGCTGGCGCCGGATCGTGGGTCTCTGCAGGCGAGGACGTAGGGGCGGGCACATGGGTACCCGTGGGCGAGGACGTAGGCGCAGGCCCTTGGGTGCTCGTAGGCGAGGACGTAGGCGCAGGCCCTTGGGTGCTCGTAGGTGAGGATGTAGGCGCAGGCCCTTGGGTACCCGTGGGCGAGGAAGAAGGATTGGCCGACGCGCCTGGGCCTGGATCTGGTCCCGGACCTGGACCTGGATCTGGATCAGGGGTGGCTGTGGGCACCGGCGCGACCGTAGGCGCAGGGGTCGGCGACGGCGCGGGCGTGTCGGCAGGGGTCGGAGCGGTGGTCGGGTCCGGCGTAGCCGTAGGGGGCGGCGTGGGCGTGGGCAGTGACGTGGGCGTGGGCGTCGGTTCAGGCGTGGGCGTGGCCGCAGGCTTAGGATCGCTGAGGATGATGCGGCCATTTTTGTTGGCGGAAAGAACGCCTGTGACCACAAGAGGTTGGTCGTCCTCGAATTCATCCAGCGGGTGGAGAAACTGGATGTTGGCGGCCAGGAACTCGGCCTTGGTAGCCTTGACCTTGACCTTCACCGCCATCAGGTCGTCATCGAGCTGGGAGAGGGTGGCGGAGACGGTGGTGGCGGACGCGCCGGAATCGGAGATGGAGACGATCATGGCGTCGGTGATCTCCGGGATCCGGTAGCCACCCTGCTTGTAGATCATGGCCGTGCCGGTCACTTTGACCACCTTTTTCGTATGGATCGCCTCCACCAGAGCCGGATCGTTGGAGCTGTCCAGATAGACCAGCTTGCCTTCCCGACCGTCCTGCAGATAGACGGTCTTCCCGCTTTTATATGTGACCTGACCGGTGAAGCTGGTCTCCGCTGCCGTATAGCAAAAAGGGGACACCACCAACAGCAACGCCACCAACAGGGCCACAATCCGTTTCATATGCGTCTCCAAAATAGAAATAGTATCGATTTTGTATAATTAGTATATCGCATGAAAGACTGTATTTCAACAAAAAAATGGCAAAACCGATGCGCTCGCTCGGATGCCGTTCCTCCATCCCCGCGAACCGTTTTTGGGGATTGACATATACCCCCCATGGGTATACTATAGGGGCAACGAGAGGCGGCCTGGCCGCAGAAAAGGAATGGATATGAAGCAATACGATGTGACGGGCATGAGCTGCGCGGCCTGCAGCGCCCGGGTGGAGAAGGCCGTGAACGGGGTCGAGGGGGTCACCGCCTGCGCGGTGAGCCTGCTCACCAACTCCATGGGCGTGGAGGGGGACGTGGCCCCGGAGAAGATCATCCAGGCTGTGGAGGCGGCGGGCTACGGCTGCCGGGAGAAGGGCGCGGCGAAGAAGGTGGACCATGCCGCCGAGGAGGAGGCGCTGAAGGATCGGGAGACGCCAGTGCTGAAGCGGCGGCTCCTGTGGTCGCTGGGCTTTCTGCTGGTCCTGATGTACTTCTCCATGGGCCATCATATGTGGGGCTGGCCCATCCCCGCCTGGTTCGAGGGGAACCACGTGGCCATGGGCCTCGTGCAGATGGTCCTCTCCGCCATCATCCTGCTCATCAACAAGAAGTTTTTCGTCAGCGGCTTCACCAGCCTCCTCCATCGGGCGCCCAACATGGACACCCTGGTGGCCATGGGCTCCGGGGTCTCCTTCGTGTACAGCGTGGTGATCCTGTTTGGCATGACGGACGCGGTGGCCAAGGGCGACGGCGAACGGACCATGGCCCTCATGAACAGCTTCTACTTCGAGTCCGCCGCCATGATATTGACCCTCATCACCGTGGGCAAGATGCTGGAAGCCCGCTCCAAGGGAAAAACCACCGACGCCCTCCGCAGCCTTATGAAGCTGGCCCCCAAGACCGCCGTGGTGGCCCGGGACGGGCAGGAGGTGGAGGTGCCCATCGAGGAGGTCCAGACCGGCGACGTGTTCGTGGTGCGGCCCGGGGAGAACGTGCCCGTGGACGGCGTGGTCCTGGAGGGCCACAGTGCCGTGAACGAGGCAGCCCTCACCGGCGAGAGCATCCCCGTGGACAAAGGTGAGGGCGACAGCGTCTCCGCCGCCACCGTGAACCAATCTGGCTTCCTCCGCTGCCGGGCCACCCGGGTGGGCGAGGACACCACCCTGAGCCAGATCATCCACATGGTCAGCGACGCCGCCGCCACCAAGGCCCCCATCGCCAAGGTGGCCGACAAGGTTTCTGGCGTGTTCGTGCCCGCCATCTTGGGCGTCGCGGCGGTGGTGTTCGTCCTGTGGCTAGCCCTAGGGCAGCCCTTCGCCTACGCGCTCAGCCGGGCCATCACCGTGCTGGTCATCTCCTGCCCCTGCGCCATGGGCCTCGCCACCCCGGTGGCCATCATGGTGGGCAACGGCAAGGGCGCCAAGAACGGCATCCTGTTCAAGAACGCCGTGTCGTTGGAGCAGACGGGCAAGACGGACATCGTCGTCCTCGACAAGACCGGCACCATTACCACCGGGGAGCCCAGGGTGACGGACATCGTTCCCGCGGCGGGTGTGGGGGAAAACGAGCTGCTGACGTTGGCCTACGCCTTGGAGAAAAAGAGCGAGCACCCCTTAGCCAAGGCCATCCTACAGCGGGGCGACGAGCTGGGGCTCCATGCCGCGGAAGTCACCGACTTTACGGCCCTGCCCGGCAATGGCCTCACCGCCAGGCTGAGCGGCGACACCCTTTCCGGCGGGAACCTGACCTTTATTGCGAACCGGTGCCCCGTGCCCGAGGACGTTCGCACTGCCGCAGAACAGTTGGCGGAGCAGGGCAAGACACCCCTGTTCTTCGCCAAAAACGATGCCCTCCTGGGCGTCGTCGCCGTGGCAGACGTGATGAAACCGGACAGCGCCCAGGCGGTGAAAGAATTGCAGAACATGGGCATCCGGGTGGTTATGCTCACCGGCGACAACCCCCGTACGGCCAAGGCCATCGGCGATCAGGCGGGGGTGGATCGGGTCATCGCGGGGGTCCTCCCCGACGGGAAGGAGAAGGTGGTCCGGGAGCTGAAAAACCTGGGCAAGGTGGCCATGGTGGGCGACGGCATCAACGACGCTCCGGCCCTCATGCGAGCGGATATGGGCATCGCCATCGGCGCGGGCACGGACGTAGCCATGGACGCGGCGGACGTGGTGCTCATGAAGAGCAGCCTTTTGGACGTGCCGGCGGCCATCCGGCTCAGCCGGGCGACCCTTCGCAACATCCGGGAGAACCTTTTCTGGGCCTTCTTCTACAACTGCATCGGCATCCCCATCGCGGCGGGTCTGATCCCGGGGGTCACCCTGGCGCCCATGTTCGGCGCGGCGGCCATGAGCCTATCGAGCTTCTGCGTGGTCACCAACGCCCTGCGGCTGAACCTCTTCAAGATGCACGACGGCCGGCGGGACCGGCCCAAGAAGCAGCCCGTGACCCTGCCGGAGCAGCCCGTCGCGGAGGAAAAGCCGGCCTTTGCCGAGAGGACCATGCGCATCACCGGCATGATGTGCGAGCACTGCGAGGCCGCCGTGAAGGGGGCGTTGGAGAAGGTGCTCGGCGTCAGGGAGGCCACGGCCAGCCACGAGGCGGGCACGGCCCGGGTGGTGCTGGCAGGGCCGGTCTCCGACGAGGCGCTGAGAAAGGCCGTGGAGGCCATCGGCTACCTCGTGGACGGGGTGGACTGAAATATACCCCCGGCCACCGTTGACGGACGGGGCAAAGGGGTATACAATACCAGTACGATATTATGGAGGAAACGAACATGAAGACTCTGAATCTGAAGGTCGATGGCATGAAGTGCGGCGGTTGCTCCGCCCGGCTTCAGCGGGTCCTGGAGGCCCTGCCCCAGGTGGTGAGCTGCAAGGCCGACCACGTGACCAAGACCGTGGAGCTGGTCCTCGGGGAGGACCTGCCTTTGGACGCCATCGTCAAGGCGGTCGAGGGCGCCGGCTTCAAGGTGATCGAATAAGCGTTGGAGAGACAGCAGGAGAGGCGCCCCCTCTCCTGTTTCTGTGTTCGTCAGAGGAAGCTTCGGACCGCGGGATGGGCAAGCCCATCCCCTACGGCGGTATGCAGCTTTCCGCAGGGGCCGCGGCTTGCCCGGCCCGAGACCGCGCGGCACGCAGTTTCCCGCAGGGACCGCGGCTTGCCCGGCCCGTATGGCTGCCAAGTTTACAAAAAAGGGAGGACACTATGTTCGATCGGAACGATCCCGCGTATGCGGCGTACATCCGCATCCTGGAAGCGGAGCTGATCCCCGCCACGGGCTGCACGGAGCCCATCGCCATCGCCTACGGGGCGGCCAAAGCGCGCCAGGCCCTGGGGGCGCTGCCGGAGCGGGTCCGGGTGGAATGCAGCGGCAACATCATCAAGAACGTGAAGAGCGTGGTGGTGCCCAACACCGGGTACCTGCGGGGTATCGAGGCCGCCGCCGCCGCGGGCCTGGTGGCCGGGGACCCGGACGTGCAGCTGCAGGTGATCTCCCACGTGTCCGAGAAGGATCAGAGCGCCATCCGCGCCTACCGGGACAGCCACCCCATGGAGGTGGTCCCCTACCCCGGGGACAAGGTCTTCTATATCGCCATCACGGTCTGGGCCGGGACCGACAGCGCCCGGGTGGTCATCGAGGACTTCCACACCAACATCACCCGCGTGGAGAAGAACGGCGTCTGCCTCTTCGCTTTGGAGGGCGACTGCCCGGGGCAGGGAGAGGCCGACGAGGCGCCGGAGTACGACCTTTTGAGCGTGGAGCGGATCATCGACTTTGCGGACCATGTGGACCTGTTCGATGTGGAAGTGGTGTTGGAACGACAGATCGAATACAACACCGCCATCTCCCGGGAGGGGCTCACCCATGATTGGGGCGCCCGGATCGGCCAGACCCTGCTTGAAGCCCAGGGACACGGCGTGCGCGTCCGGGCCAAGGCCGCGGCGGCCGCGGGGTCTGACGCCCGCATGAGCGGGTGCGAGATGCCCGTGGTCATCGTCTCCGGCAGCGGGAACCAGGGCATGACCGCCAGCCTCCCCGTCATCGAGTACGCGAAGGAGCTGAAGGTGAGCCGGGAAAAGCTGCTGCGGGCGCTGGTGGTGTCGAACCTTATCACCATCCACCAGAAGACCAGCATCGGCCGGCTCAGCGCCTTCTGCGGCGCGGTCAGCGCGGGCTGCGGGGCCGCGGCGGGCATCGCGTATCTTCACGGGGACGGGTATGAGGTCATCGCCCACACCATCGTGAACACTCTGGCCATCCTCTCCGGCATGGTCTGCGACGGGGCCAAGCCCTCCTGCGCGGGGAAGATCGCCATGGCCGTGGAGGCCGGGCTCATGGGGTACGAGATGTACACCCACGGCCAAAACCAGTTCTTCTCCGGCGAAGGCATCGTGAAGAAGGGCGTGGACAACACCATCCGCACCGTGGGCCGCATGGCTCGGGAGGGCATGCGCGACACGGACCGGGAGATCTTGGACATCATGACGGAAAGCTGTTAGCGGATTTATTGAAAGCTATGCACTTTTTCTTTGAAAAGAAAAGGTGCCCAGAAGAACTTCAGAACAAAAAAGCTTAAGGAGCGGTTCATATTAGCCCCTTAAGCTTCTCTTTTTTGCGCCGCTTTTTCTCTTCACAGAAGAGAAAAAAGCGGCAGAAGAGATGGTTAATACCTGTCCTGGATCTCCTCGATCACGTGATTCACGGAGGCGGCCACGGTGCCGTCATGGAAGGGGTTGAGAAGGTCGCCCAGCTCCAGGAGCTCGAAGTAGCCCCTGGTGCCGCCGGCACGGCAGAGCCTGAGATAGTCCGTCCAGGCCTTCTTGCGGTCGGTCTTCATGCGGCCGTAGTACTGGAAGGCGCACATCTGCGCCAGGGCGTAGTCGATGTAGTAGAAGGGGTAGAGGAAGATGTGCTGCTTCTGCATCCAGAACCCGCCCTCCTCTAAGAAGGGCTCCCCGTCGTAGTCCCGCCAGGGCATGTACTCCTTCTCGATCTCGCGCCACACCTGCCGCCGCTGATGGGCGTCCAGGTCCGGCTGTTCGTACATCCTATGCTGGAACTCGTCCACCACGCACATGTAGGGGATCACGCTGATGGCGCCGATGAGGTGGGCCGTCAAATACTTCTCGCTGTTCTCCCCAAAGAAGCTCTTCATCCAGGGGTAGGCGAAGTGCTCCATGGTCATGGAGTGGATCTCGTTGATCTCGGAGGTGGACCCGGAGAGCATGCTCACGGGGATGGACCGCATGGCCAGATACCCCTGGAAGGCGTGGCCCGCCTCGTGGGTCAGCACGTCCACGTCGGCGCTGGTGCCATTGAAGTTGCTGAAGATGAAGGGTGCCTGGTAGTTGGGGAACCGGGTCATGTACCCGCCCATGCGCTTGCCGGGCCGGGTCTCCAGGTCGAACAGATGGTACTTCACCATGAACTCGAAGAACTCGCCGGTCTCGGGGCTCATCTCCTTGTACATGGTCAGCGCCTTTTGGACCAGCTCCTCCATGGTGCCCTCCGGGTCCGCGTTTCCCTCGGGGAAGATCAGGGCCTCGTCGTAGTACCGGAGCTTGTCCACGCCCAACAGCTGCCGCTGTCGCTCCCGGATGGCGGCCACGGCGGGGGTCACGATCTCCTTCACCTGCTGCCGGAAGCGAGCCGCGTCGTCCTTGGTGTAGTCGAACCGGCGGCGCTCCAAATAGGCAAGGTCCGTATAGCTTTCAAAGCCCAGGGTGTGGGCCATCTTGTCCCTCAGGTGCACCAGCTCGTCATACTCTGCGTCCAGCTGGGAGCTGATCTTCTCGTACAGGGCCGCCCAGGCGTGGAAGGCCTCCTTCCGCTCCTGTCGGTCCGGGCTCTCCATGTGCTTCAACAGCCCGTAGAAGTTGCACTGCTCGCCGCGGAACTCCGTCACCGCTAGGGCACTGTCCTTCTGGTACTGCTGGCACAGGTCCCCTTCCCGGATCACGTCGGGGATGATCCGCTCATCCGAGGTCTTGAGCCCGGCGTCGATGAGCCGGAACATCTGCCGGCCGAACTCCGCCTCGAACCGGGGCCGGAAGGGGCTGGCGGCCAGGGCCTCCTGGTACGCCTTCCTGAGGGGGATCAAAGACGCGTTCTGCTCCCGGAGCCACTTCATCTCGCCGTCGTAATAGGCGTCGGTGGTGTCGATGGTGTTGCGCACGGAGCAAAGCACGGCCATGGTGGCCCGCTGTTCCTCCGCATCCTGCAGTGTGAAGAAGGCGCTGCGGGCCTCCTCATAGGTGGCGGCGCTCCTGAGCTTTTCGATGGTCTGCTGATAGGCGGCCTTCAACGCCTCCATGTCCGGACGCGCATAGGGCATCTCCTGAAACGGTACCATATTCATGTTCTTTCCCCCTTTGGTTTGATGGTTTGATAGTAAATAAAATCGGTCTCCCTGTCAAGGGCCCGAGGGCGCTCTCACCGGCCCGGCTTTCGGTGGTAGTCCTCCCCGTACCGGATGCTCTCGCCGCTGCTCTCGATGAGCTCCGTGACGGTGACAAGGTCATACCCCTGCGCCTGCAGCCAGGGGATCACCTCCCTGAGGGCGGTGACGGTGGTGGGCAGCCGATCGTGGAAGAGGAGGATGGCCCCGTCCTTGGCCTCCTTCTGCACGGTCTTCAGGATGGTCCGCGGGTTCTTGTTGCTCCAGTCCCGGGTGTCCACGGACCAGCGGATGCTGGCCACGTTGGCGGCCTTGCAGGCCCGGCGCACAGCCTTGTTCAGGTTCCCGAAGGGCGGCCGCAGCAGGTGCGGGTCATAGCCGCCGTCAATCTGGGCGGAGATGAGGGCCCGCATCCGCTCGATGCGCTTGGTGTTGCTGGCGGTGGAGAGGCGGGTCAAATCCGCGTGGGTGAGATCGTGCATGCCGATGTCGCAGCCTAAATCCAGCATCCGCTGCAGGATGGGCCGCGTCTTCTGGTTGAGGCTCTTGCCGATGACGAAGAAGGTGCCCTTGGCCCCGTACTGCTCCAGCAGGTCCAGCACCTGGGCCGTGTACTCCGTGGGCCCGTCGTCGAAGGTCAGGGCCACCATGGGCCGGTCCGGGTCCGGGGTGGGCTCCGGGGTGGGCGTGGGCGCCGGGGTGGCCGTGGGCACGGGCGTGGGCGCCAGCGTGGCGGTGGGCGTGGGCCGGGGCGTCATGGTGGCCACGGGCGTCTGCGCGTCCACCAGGATGGTCTGGGGCGGCGCCAGGGTGGCAACCGCCATATGGGGCGTGGGCGTGGGCGATGCCGCCAGGGCGGACGCGGACACCTCTCCTCCGCAGCCCCATAGCAGCAGCGGCACCAACAACATGAGCAACAATCGTTTCATACCCATAGAATACCACGTTTCCCGGCAAATATCACTCAAAAGCTTTCAAAAAAGCCCCTTTTCCCGCAGGAGAAGGGGCAAAGAGCCGTTTTTGGGCCTACTGCTCGCTGAACCGCTCCCGGGCGTGGAAGGCCCGGCTGATGGTGGCGTAGTCCCCGAAGACCGTGAGCTTGTCCCCGGGCCGGAAGACCGTGTGGGCGCTGGCGGGCTCGGCCTTGCCGCCCTTGGGCTCCACCAGCATGACCAGGATGCCGTAATCCGGCTTGAGGCCCGACTCCGACAGGGGCTTGTTTTGAAATGCCTCCGGCACCTCGTTCAAGGTCACCTGGGCGATGGTCTCCTGGCCGATGTAGTCCATGAGCCAGATGGTGTTGGCGATATCCTTATGGACGATGCGCCCCGCCAGCTTCTCGATGAGCCGGTCGCCCCAGGCCCGGACCTTCGGCACCCGCATGAAGGCCACGATGAACAGGATGGCCAGCAGAGGGATGATGCTGCTGACCAAATCCGCGGCCAGCTCCGACACCTTCAGGGAGAAGAACACGTTGATGAACGCGGACACGATGGTGATGTTGAACACGTACCCGAAGAGCATGGTGATCCTGGCGAGGCGCCGCCGCGACCGGGTGGTCAGCAGCAGCTCGCTCTCATGGGTGGTGAAGCCGCAGCCCGTCAGCAGGGAGATCACCTGGAACCGAGCCTTGTCGTCGGGCAGGCCCGTGAAGCGAAAGAGCATGGCGAACAGCTCCGAAATGACCCAGTAGCCCAGAATGATCAGCGCGAACAGAGAAAACGCGAGATAGATATTCATGTCGCCCCTCCTTATGATACCCCCATGGTATACCATTTTTCCCGTTCGGGCAAGAAAAACCTGCACAAATCCGTCGCGGCCATTGCAAAGGACGGGGATGTGTGCGACAATAGGGGCAGAATATACGAAATGAGGGAGGGCACCATGACGAAGCGGCTGTTTTGGCAGGCCATGGGCAAGTTCTGGCTGGGCGTGCTGGGGGTGGGGGCGCTGATCTTCCTGCCCGCGGGCACGTTGCAATTCGGGCAGGGGTGGCTCCTCATGGGGGTCCTGTTTGTGCCCATGTTTTTGGCGGGGCTGTTCCTGATGGCCAAGGACCCGGACCGGCTTCGGCGGCGGCTGGACGCCCGGGAGAAGGAGATGACCCAGAAGCGGGTGCTGGCCCTGTCGGGGCTCATGTTCCTCACCGCCTTCGTGCTGGCGGGGCTCAGCTTCCGGTTCGGCTTTCTCCGGTTTCCCGGATGGGTCAGCATCCTGGGCGCCGTCCTGTTCCTGCTGGGGTACGTGCTCTATGCCTTCGTGCTGAAAGAGAACGCCTACCTCGCCAGGACCATCCAGGTGGAGCAGGGACAGAAGGTGGTGGACACGGGCCTCTACGGCGTCGTCCGCCACCCCATGTACGCCGCCACGCTCCTGCTGTTTTTGTCCATGCCCCTCATTTTAGGCTCGCTCCTGGCGTTCCTCGTGATGCTGGTCTACCCCTTCCTCATCGCCCGCCGCATCCAAAATGAGGAGCAGGTGCTCCTGCGGGAGCTGCCGGGGTACGGGGCGTATCGGCAGAAGGTCCGCTGGCGGATGATCCCCTACGTTTGGTGAAGGAGGAAACTATGGAACCATCGTTCTTTTCCCTTGACGAAGCGCGGCAGCTGCTGCGGGCGCCCCTGACGGCCCTGCGGCACGAGCTCCACGCCCATCCCGAGCGAAGCGGTCAGGAGGTGGAGACCACCCGGCGGCTGCGGGCGCTGCTCTCCCAGCCGCCCTTTGAGCTGCTGCCCCTGCCGGTGGAGACCGGACTCGTGGCCCGCATCCGGGGGAACGGCCCCGGAAAGCGGGTGGCCATCCGGGCGGACATGGACGCCCTGCCCGTGCAGGAGTGGGCCGGGAACCTCCTCCAGTCCCAGGTCCCCGGGGTCATGCACGCCTGCGGCCACGACATGCACATGTCCTTTGCCTACGGGGCGGGGCTGCTGCTGGGCCGCCATCGGGACAGCTTCCCGGGCGAGGTGCTGCTGATCTTCCAGCCTGCGGAGGAGACCGGCGAGGGCGCCCAGCGGATGGTGGACGCGGGGGTCTTTGAGCGATACCCCGTGGACTACATCGTGGGCGGCCACGTGAAGCCGGAGCTGCCGGAGGGCCAGATCAGCGTCCGCACGGGCCCCGTCATGGCGGCCCTGGACGGCATCCGCATCGACATCTTGGGCAAGGGCGGCCACGGGGCCTGCCCCCACGCCTGCCGGGACCCCATCGTGGCGGCGTCCGCCGTGGTGCTGGCCCTGCAGACCGTGGTCAGCCGGACCACCGAGCCCAGCAAGACCTGCGTCCTGTCCATCTGCTGCATCCACGGCGGCGAGACCGACAACGTGATCCCGGACCGGGTGGTCCTGGAGGGAACGCTGCGGACCGTGGACCGGGAGCAGCGGATCGCCTGTATCGACCGGCTGCGGACCATCGCCGTCAGCACCGCCGCGGCCATGGGCTGTGAGGCCAATGTGCTGATCCACCGGGGCATGCCCCTGGTGGTGAACGACGAGGGCACCACAGAGATCTGTCGCGCCCGGGCCACGGCCCTGCTGGGGGCCGACCAGGTCACGGTCCTGCCGGTGGACACCGTGTCCGAGGACTTCTCCGTCTTCGCCCAGCAGGTCCCCGGCTGCTTCATCCACGTGGGCACCCGGGCGCCCGGGACGGACTTTTACCCCCTGCACAGCGACCGGTTCTGCCCCTCCGACGAGCTGCTGCCCCTGGGGGCGGCGATCTACGCGGAGATGGCTATGGGGCTGCTGCACGAACGGGAGGAAAGGCGATGACCATTCAGGAACTGTTTTTAGAGAAGGATTACAACTGTGCTGAAACGGTGCTGCTGTGGGCCAACGAGCGGTACGGGCTCCGCGTGGCCCCGGAGGATGTGGCCCTGGTCAGCGGCTTCGGCGGGGGCCTGGGCTGCGGGGAGACCTGCGGCGCCCTGCTGGGGGCCATGGCCGCCCTATCCAAGGCCCTGGTCCGGGAGCGGGCCCA
The DNA here is from genome assembly GCA_902761365.1 of uncultured Eubacteriales bacterium. GTDB lineage: Bacteria > Bacillota > Clostridia > Christensenellales > CAG-138 > RUG472. The sequence goes on from CACWJZ010000008.1 coordinate 46,779, forward strand.
CGCCACCCCGGCCTTTCGGGAGGCCTGCGCCGAGCTGGTGGGCCGGTTCCGGGCGGATCTGGGCAGCATCCAGTGCGAGGAACTGAAGGAAAAATACCGCCGGCCCGACGTGCGCTGCCTCTTCGTGGTGGAGCGGGCCGCGGCGGTGCTGGACGACTGTCTGCGAGCGTTGGAGGAAACGACCCATGCCTGATCCCTTCGCCTTCGACCCCCTGTCCCAGCGGTACCCCTCCCAGCGCTTCCCCCTCTACGCCCGGGGCGGCATGGTGAACTGCTCCTGCCCCCAGGCGGCCGCGGCGGGCCTGGAGGTCCTGCGCCGGGGCGGCAACGCCGTGGACGCGGCGGTGGCGGCGGCCGCCACCCTGACCGTGGCGGAGCCCACAGCCAACGGCATCGGCTCCGACGCCTTTGCCCTGGTCTGGTCCGAGAAGGACAAACGCCTCTTCGGCCTCAACGCCAGCGGCCCCGCGCCCCAGCTTTTGTCCGTGGACCGGGTGCAAGCCGACGGGCGGGCGGCGGACGGCCGGATGCCCCTCAGGGGCTGGACCCCCGTCACCGTGCCCGGGGCCCCCGGGGCCTGGGCGGCCCTGAACGGCCGCTTTGGGCGGCTGAGCCTTTCGGAGGATCTGGCCCCCGCCGTGGGCTATGCCCGGGACGGCTATCCCTGCGGGCCGAACATCGCCGCCATGTGGCAGCGCTCCGTGGACATCTTTTCCAAGGCCCTGACCGGGCCGGAGTATGGGCCCTGGTTCCACACCTTCGCCCCGGACGGCCGGGCGCCCCGGGCGGGCGAGATGGTGTATCTTCCGGACCATGCCGCCACCCTGCAGCAGATCGGCGAGACCGACGCCGAGGCCTTCTACCGGGGGGACATCGCCCGCCGCATCGATGCCCAGAGCCGCCGGGACGGGGGGTATATCCGCTATGAGGACCTGGCCGCCTTCCAGCCCCGGTGGGTGGAGCCCATTTCGGTGAATTACCGGGGCTTCGACGTGTGCGAGATCCCGCCCAACGGCCAGGGCATCGCGGCACTAATGGCGCTCAACATCCTGAAGGAGTTCACCTTCACGGACCGGGACGGCGTAGAGACGATCCATCGGCAGCTGGAGGCCATGAAGATGGCCTTTGCGGACGCCTTCCGGTACGTGACCGACCCGGACAGGATGGAGCTCGACTATCACGACCTGCTCTCCCCCGCCTACGGGGCCATGCGGGCCCGGGAGATGACGGACAGGGCCCAGGTCTGGACCCATCGGCTCCCGCCCAAGAGCGGCACGGTGTACCTCTGCTGCGCCGACGGGGAGGGGAACATGGTCTCCTACATCCAGTCTAACTACATGGGCTTCGGCTCCGGCATCGTGGTGGAGGGCACCGGGATTTCCCTCCAGAACCGGGGCGCGGACTTCTCCCTGGACCCCGCCGCAGCCAACCGGCTGGAGCCCGGGAAGCGGACCTATCACACCATCATCCCCGGCTTTTTGATGCAGGGCGGGCGGCCCGTGGGCCCCTTCGGGGTCATGGGCGCGTACATGCAGCCCCAGGGGCACGTGCAGGTGGCCATGAACTACATCGACTTCCACCTGGACCCCCAGCAGGCTCTGGACGCCCCCCGCTGGCAGTGGCTCCGGGACGGGACCGTCACCGTGGAGCGCCGCTTCGCCCCGGAGCTGATCCCGGCCCTCCGGCGCCTGGGCCACGACGTGCGCTTGGACCCCAACACCCCCAGCTTTGGCCGGGGGCAGATGATCGTGCGCCTCCCCAGCGGCGTGCTGGTGGGCGGCACCGAGTCCCGCACGGACAGCAATATAGCTTGTTTTTAGTGGAATATAATACAGCACGCACCTTTCTTGAAAGAAAGGTGCAGCCAAAGAACTTTATTTGGGATAAAAAGGACAGCTAACAGCAGTTGATTTCCTGTGAAAGATTGATGGCGGACGATCTGAGGATCGTCCGCCAGTTTGGTGTATCGATATGGTTTTGGGATCAGAGAGGGGGAGCGTTTACAGCTGCTTGAGGATATACGCCTTCACCTTGTCCAGTTTGCTGTACTTCCAGGCGCCCTCCTCGGCGGTGTGGGCGAAGGGGACGATCACATGGAAGTCCATGTGGGTGCCCTCGAAGTAGCCGTCGGGCTCGGTGCTGAAAAAGTATCCGTCCCAGACGTCCTGAGGCGCGTTGGTGAACCGGTCCGGCTCCAGGTAGATCATCTTGCGCATGTCCTCCGCCACGAAGGCCTTGGCCGCCAGCGGCGACAGCAGGGCATACTCGCCCGCGGGGATGTTGGTGAAGATGTCCGGCAAGGGTGCCTCCACGATCTTCTCCGGACCGCGGATGATCTGGATGCCCATGGCCTCGAAGTCCAGCTTCTCCTCGGTGAAGATCAGCTTCAGCAGCACGCCCACGTCCGTGTACAGGTGGGCCCGCTGGTAGTTGGTGTCGAAGATGAAGTTGCCCAGGGAGTAGAAGATGGCCTTGCCGTCGGGGAACAGCTCGTAGTTCTCGGGCACGTGGGGATGGTGGGCCACCACCACATCCGCCCCCAGCTCCAGATACCGGAGATACCGGTCCCGGGTGTAGGGGCTGGGCATGCTGGTGAACTCCTCGCCGCCGTGGGAGACCACCACGCACCAGCGGCACTTCGCCTTCACCTCGTCGATGCGGCGCTTGATGTAGTCCATGTCGTCCCAGCGGAAGATGCCGGGCTCCGTGGCGGTGGCGGGGATGCACTCGGCCATGTAGGCCACGCCGAACATGCCGATGCCGCCGGCTTCATCGAGATAAATGGGCTCCGACGCCTCCACCTCATTGAGGCCCGCGCCGATGGTCAAACAGCCCATCTCCTGGGCGATCTTCCGGGTGCTGATGACGCCCTCCTTGCCCGCGTCCATGGTGTGGTTGTTGCCCACGCACCAGATATCCGCGTGCATGTCCTTCAATACCTTGGTGGCGGCGGGGTTCATGGCGTGGAAGAACACGCCCCGGCTGCCGTCGTCCACGGCATCGATGAGGGCCCCCTCCACGTTGGCGGCCACGTGGTCCGCCCCATGGAAGAAGTCCAGGATGGGCTGGGAAAGGAGCGCATCGTCCTCCCAGCGGTGGTCCATATACCGGTCGAAGCCGATGTCGCCGGTGAATACGATGGAAGTCTTGTCCTTGCTCATGCTGTCCTCCTTACTTCAGGCGCCTGAGGGTCTCCAACGCCAGCTGCCAGGTCCGTTCTGTGGAGGCGATGTGCAGCCGCTCCCGGGGGGTGTGGATGTTGGTCAGATCCGGCCCGAAGGAGATGCAGTCCAGGTCCGGCATCTTGCCCGACAGGATCCCGCATTCCAGGCCCGCGTGCAGGGCTGCCACCTTGGGCTCCTCGCCGTAGACCGCCCGGAAGGCCTCCACCATCACGTCCCTGAGGTGGGAATCGGGCCGATACTGCCAGGCGGAGTAGGAGGCGGGGATGTCCACCGTGCCGCCCAGAGCTTTCGTCAGGGTGATGACCTTCTCCGTGGTCTCGGCGGCCTGGGAGTTGACGCTGGAGCGGATCATGAACCAGCCCACCACCGAGTCGCCCTCGGTGTAGACCCGGCCCAGGTTCAAGGAGGTCTGGACCAGCCCGGGCACCTCCGCGCTCATCATCTGGACCCCGTTGGGAGCGCAGAACAGGAAGGCCGCCACCCGGCGGGTGCTGTCCGCGTCCAGTGCGACCAGCTCGCTGTCGGTGGGCTTCAGCGAAACCCGGATGTCGGGATCGGCGGTCCGATACTCGTTCGATAGAGCGTCGCCCAGGGCCTTCGCCGCCGCCTGCGCCGCGCCGAAGTCCTTCACGGCCACCAGCGCCCGGGCGTCCCGGGGAATGGCGTTGTCCTTGGCGCCGCCGGTGACGGTGACGAGCCTCGTTTCCGTGACGTTAGATAGTGCCGTCAACGCCCGACCCATAAGGATGTTGGCATTGGCCCGGCCCTTGTGGATCTCCTCGCCGGAGTGGCCGCCCATCAGCCCGTCCACGGTGAGCTCGCAGACCGTGCCATCATACGCCGCCCGGCTCACGGGCAGGGTGCAGACCGCCCGGGTGGAGCCCGCGCAGCTGACGGTGAGCACCTTCTCCTCCTCGGAGTCGATGTTCAGCAGATACTTGGCGGTGAGGTCCGAGGCGTCCAGGCCCCGGGCGCCCAGCATGCCCACCTCCTCGTCCACGGTGAACAGGCACTCCAAGGGCGCGTGGGGGATGCTGTCATCGTCCAAAATGGCCAGGGCCATGGCTACGGCGATGCCGTCGTCGCCGCCCAGGGTGGTGCCCCGGGCGCCCACCAGATCGCCCTCCACGAACAGGTCCAGCCCCTCCTTCTCCATGTCCTTGGGGCAGTCCGCGTCCTTCTCGGCCACCATGTCCATGTGGCCCTGGAGCATGACCGTGGGGGCGTTCTCATAGCCCGCCGTAGGCGCCTTCCAGATGATCACGTTGTTGAGCTCGTCCTGACGGTACTTCAGCCGCCGGCTCTCGGCGAACGCTACCAGATAGTCGCTGATGGCCTTGGTGTTGTGGGAGCCGTGGGGAATGGCGCACAGCTCCTCGAAGAAGCGGAAGACGTTTTGCGGCTGCAAGCTGGATAAAATACCCATAGTGAAACTCTCCTTTTCCTTTCTCATTCTCTCCCTCCGTCACTCGCAGCAAGCTGCTCGTACCACCTCCCTCATCAGAGGGAGGCCGTCCACGCCAGCGGCGACCTCCCCTTGTGAGGGGAGGTGGTGCGCAGCACCGAAGGGGCAGTTTCCTCGCTATATAACACGATGCAAGTGAAAGCTCACTTGCATCGCGTCGTGTTGTTCATTTGTTCCCGACGCAAATGATCTGGCGTCTTTATCGGCAGCCTTTAGCCGAAGATGGACATCAGGTAACCAACGCCGATGCCGCCGAAGGTGCCGACCACGTAGCCCATGAGGGCCATGAGGACGCCCACGGAGACCAGGGAGCCGGAGTAGGAACCGGCCAGGATGGGGGCGGAAGCCGTGCCGCCGATGTTGGCCAGGGAGGCAACGCCGCTGGTGAACATATCGAGCTTGAACAGCTTGGCAGCGCCCAGCATCAGCAGGCCGTGAATCAGCAGGATGACGAAGCCCGCCACGATCCACCAAGCCATGCCCGCCTCGAAGAGCTCCATGAAGGAGGCGCGGGAGGCGATGAGGCCGATGACCATGTACAGCATGATGTTGGAGAGCTCGGTGGAGCCGGCGGAGGACCAGGCCGATGATGGAGACCAGCACGATCCGGTAGGTGGCCACGTCAAAGATCTGGAGCCAGCTGGGGGCAGCGTTCCGAAGGGCGGTGCCCAGGTTGGTGCAGACGGCGGAGACGAAGAGGGCGAGGCCCAGCAGGAAGATCAGAGAGGGGAAGTCCACCTTCTTGGTCTTGGCCTGAGCGAACTCGGCGTCAAGACGGGTGGAGACTTCGTCCAGGACCTTGGTGTCGGCCTTGACCCACTTGTTGAACTTGGGCGCCAGGGTGATGGCCCAGAGCAGGAACATGACCCAGATGGAGTAATCGATGGAGTCCACGATGGACGCACCGGCCAGCTGCGCTTCCGTGGCCTGCAGGGCGTCAGCCACGGCGACCAGGTTGCCCGAGCCGCCCATCCAGCTGCCGCAGAGAGCACCGAGGCCGCGCCAGGCGCCTTCGCCCAGCAGGGGGTGCATGATGGCATAGGTGGCCACGAAGCCGATGGCGATGGTGATGGTGGCGGTGAAGAAGCCCAGCAGCATCTTGGGCCCCAGCTTCAGGATCTGACGGATGTCGCAGCGGAGCAACATGACGAAGATCATGGCGTACAGGATCGGGTTGCGCAGGGCGCTGTAGGCCTCCTTGGTGGCTGCGGTGTCCCAGAGCTTGAAGGTGCAGCCCAGCATGCCGATGAGGTACAGGAGCACCACCGGGGGCACGTACTCGAAGAACTTCCACTTGGTCAGCTTCTGCGCGCCGACCAGCAAGCCGGCGATCAGCACCAGCGTCGCAAAATAGGTAAAGCCATTGGTAATCATAGGATACCCTCCCTTTGATGTTGTTTTTCTATCCCAAAGCCCCGGCTTTTTGGGGCTCAGTGACCCATAAGAATCCCCGCAGAATGTGTCACCAGCGTGAACTCTATGACTTTTTTAAGTATAATCCTGTATAGTATATATGTCAATAAATGAACGTCAAAAAACCGAAACGAATGCAGCTTTTTGCGAAGCAGGCAAAAAAAGCGGAACAGCCAAGGCCGTTCCGCGAATAACCAAAAAGAATTCAGCCGCAAATGGTCTGCCGCCTTTTACGACAGCCTGCGTTTTACTTTAACCGCCGCAGGGTCTCCCTGAGGAGGGCCCAGGTGCGCCAGGTGGAGGAGATGAGGAGCCGCTCCCGGGGGGTGTGGACGTTGACGACCTCCGGGCCGAAGGAGATGCTGTCCAACTCCGGCATCTTGCCGGAGAGGATGCCGCATTCCAGGCTGGCGTGGAGAGCCGCGATCCGGGGCTCCGTGCCGTAGACCGTGTGGAAGGCGTCCGTGACCACCTCCCGAAGGTGGGAGTGGGGCCGGTACTGCCAGGCGGAATAGGATGCCGGGATGGTGGCTTCGCCGCCCAGGGCCCGGGTCAGGGCCATGACCCGATGGGCAGTCTCCGCGGCCTGGGAGTTGATGCTGGAGCGGACCATGAACCGGGACACCACCTTGTCGTCCTCCGTGTAGACCATGGCGAAGTTCAGGGAGGTCTGGACCAGGCCCGGCACCTCCGCGCTCATCATCTGGACCCCGTTGGGGGCGCAGAACAGGAAGGTGGCCGCCCGGCGGGTGCTGTCCTCGTCCATGGGCTCGAAGCTGCTGCGGGTGGGGAACAGCCGCACCCGGACCTTGCTCTCCGTGGCCCGATACTCGTTCTCCAAAGTCGCCGCCAGCTCCTTGGCCACCGCCTTGGCCGCATCCGGGTCCTTGACGGCGATGAGGGCCGCCGCGTCCCGGGGGATGGTGTTGTCCTTGGCGCCGCCGGAGACGGTCAACAGCCTGAGCTCCGTCCGGTCCATGATCTCCATAAGGGCCCGGCCCATCAGGTGGTTGGCGTTGGCCCGGCCCCGGTGGATGTCCTCGCCGGAGTGGCCGCCGATGAACCCGTCCACCATGAGGGCGCAGACCTTCCCCTCAAAATGCGCCCGCTTTACGGGCAGGGTGCTGACCACCCGGGTGGACCCGGCGCAGCTCACCGTGAGCACCCGCTCGTCCATGGAATCCAGATTGATCAGGAATTTAGCCTTCAGGTCCGACACGTCCAGAGCCCGGACGCCCTGCAGGCCCACCTCCTCGTCGGCGGTGAACACGCATTCCAGGGGCCCGTGCTGCAGCTGATCGTCGTCCAGGGCCGCCAGCATCATGGCCACGCCGATGCCGTCGTCCGCACCCAGGGTGGTGCCGCGGGCGCCGATCTCGTCCCCGTCCACGAAGACCTCCGGGCCGTCCTGGTCCGTGTTCCGGGCGCAGTCCCGCTCCTTCTCCACCAGCATGTCCATATGCCCCTGGAGCATGACCGTGGGCGCGCCCTCGTAGCCGGGGGCGGCGTCCTTCCAGATGACGACGTTGTTGGCCTCGTCCCGGCGATACCGGAGGCCGCGCGCCTGGGCGAAGGCCACCAGGTACTCGCTGACGGGGCCCGTGTGGTGGGACCCCCGGGGGATGGCGCACAGGGACTCAAAGAACCCAAATACCGCTTTCGGCTCCAGGCCGGACAAAACACCCATAGGTCGAATCCTCCTTATATAACAGTATCATAGCACAGGCCGGATAAAAAGGAAAGGGATGTTTTTCTCCCCAGAGGTCAGTGGGACGCGTTGGACGCGGCGGCGCTGGAGGCTGCCGAGCTGGCGACGACGGCGCACAGAAGGGCCTGCTGGGCCGCGATCATGGCCAGGGTCGCCTGCTGGGCGGCGGCGTTTACCACCTCCATCTGCCGGTCGGGCAGGGAGAGGAGCATGGCCGCGTGCATCATGCGGGTCCGGCGGTCCAGGCCGAAGACGCCCTTGTACCCCTTCTGCTGGGCCAGGAGCCCGTCCAGGTCCATGATCCCCCGGACCAGCTCCTCCTCCGACGCCGTCCCCAGGGACAGGGCCGCCAGGATGGGCAGCTGCCGGTCCTTGCCGTACTTGCCGCCGGCGTTCTGGATGCCGTCGAAGAGGGCGATCATCCGGCGGACCTTCTCCTCCGGCGTCTTTGGGGACAGGGCCAGCACGTGGGAGGCGGACTGGAGCCCGTCGCCCTTGGGGAAGCGTTCGTCCAGCAGGCGATAGCAGGTCTCCATGTCGTCGATGAGCTCGTCGTCGGTCCGCTGGCTCTCGGCAAGGAGCAGGGCAAAGACGCTGTCCTCCTGGCCGGTCAGGAAGGGATGCTCCTTCTTCATGCGCTGGTAGAGGCCCTTGCCCCGGGCGGCCAGGGCGGCGAGGTCCTCCTCCCGCCCCCCGTCGGACAGAAGCAGGGCCGCCAACGCCAGGTATTCGGAACCGAAGAAGGATCCCTTCAGCAGGGCGTAACCGCGCTGGGTCCGCTCCCACCGATCCTCCGGATCGTCCCCCGCCGCCAGCATGCAGATGAGGGGCAGGCGGATGTTCCCCCGGAAGCTGGAGAAGGGGCCCGTGGTGCTCTTCACCAGGGCCTTGCAGCGCTCCAGCTGCGCCGCTTCCACGGGCCTGTCCGCCGCCAGGAAGATCTGGGCGCAGATGGGGTAGGTATAGTCGTTCTCCCACCGGAAGACGGCGCGGACCGCGTCGCGCGCTTCGATGAACCGGGCCACCAGTTCCTCAGGATTCGTATGCATAGGGACCTCCTGTCAACATCTTATTTATAATATGATACCACAACCGGCGCGGATAGAAAAGGGGGCGCTGCAAACTGCCGCGTCCCCACCCCGCGGCCCCTGGGGGAAAGTGGCAAAACAAATTTCGTGAAAAACCGTTGTTTTGGTTTACAAATCGCGTCGCTTTTGGTATGCTGATGAAGAGTATACCATTGCTCGGTCTGTTTTTCGCGCCGTGATGCGGCGTGACACTATTTGGAACAAAGGAGGGATCGAATGTGAGGGACACGTTTCGCGGCGGTGTGCATCCTAAGGAACGCAAGGAGCTGAGCAAGGAAGCATCGCTGCGCGTATTCGACGCCAAGGGGGAGATGGTCTTCCCCCTGGCCCAGCACATCGGCAAACCGGCCAAGGCCATCGTCAAGAAGGGCGATGCGGTGCTGGTGGGCCAGTGCATCGGGGCGGCGGACGGCTTCGTCTCCGCCAACGTCATCTCGTCCTGCTCGGGCACGGTGAAGGCGGTGGAGAAGCGCCGCACCATCGCCGGCGTCCTGCAGGAGTGCGTGGTGATCGACAACGACGGCCAGTACACCGAGACCGGCACCTTCGGGACGCGGCAGGACATCTCCGCCATCACCAACGAGGAGATCCTGCGCCGGGTGGCCGCCGCGGGCATCACGGGCCTGGGCGGCGCGGGCTTCCCCACCCATGTGAAGCTGGCCCCCAAGGAGCCCCTGAAGATCAAGTACCTGATCGCTAACGGCGCCGAGTGCGAGCCCTACATCACCTGCAACGACCAGCTCATGCGGGGCTACGGCAAAGAGATCGTGGAGGGCATGGAGATCATGCTCCGGCTCTTCCCCAACGCCGAGGGCGTCATCG
>CACWJZ010000009.1 GCA_902761365.1 uncultured Eubacteriales bacterium
GTTTGTTGTTTCGCTATATAGTTTTCAAGGTGCTTTTGCTGTCCCGTTCCTCTCGCGTCGCCGCTCGTTTCCCGCGACAGCTTTGACAGTATACCTCCGTGCCATTCGTTTGTCAATACCCTTTTTCAAAAAAATTTTCAGGTTTTTTGACACAACGCCGTCACATTATTTTCATTGAAATACCGGGCTTTTTGTGCTATGATGAGACCACTTGGGAGGGCCTATGCCGGAAAGATCGCCACAAAAAATAAAAAAGCTTCGTGAGCAGGCGGAGCGGCTCCGTTTCTTCAGCCGCTCGTCCCTGTACATTGCCCGCACCATCGCCCTGATATTCCTGGGGATCATGATGTGCGTGCTGGCCTTTGTGTTCTGCGCGCGCCTGGCCAACCTCTATATCCTGGTCAACGAAGGCATGTCGCTGCGCATCGAGTGCATTTTGCAGGACGGGCCCAAGGAGGAGCTGGACAACTATTTCACCGCGGACTGCATCGCTTCCGACGGACGGCTGTACGACACCACCTATCATCCCTACACTGTTTCTTCCTATAATTATATGTTGGACTTCTCCCGCATCCGGGTGTGGCCCTGGCTGAGCCAGCTATCCGTGGACGTGCTGGAGCAGACGGAGCACATCGTCGGCACGGCTAACTCCAACGCCGTGGACCCTGACAGCGTCCCGCCCCCCTGGACGCCCATCCGCTATCGGCTGACCGCCAGCAAGGTGAAAGGCAGCTGGCGCATCAACTCCATTGCCACGCTGATGGTGGACCCGAAGATCGATCCGCTGCCCACGGCGGACCCGGCGCGTTCGCCGCTGCCCATGGCCACGCCCACCGTGTCCCCGGTGCCCACGCCGCGGCTGTCCGTCATCACCCCCACCCCCTTCCTATGACCGTTCAACAGCTCTTTCAAACGCCGCCGCTGCTCCTGGCCCCCATGGCCGGGTATTCGGACGCGGTCTTTCGGCGCCTCTGCCGGGAGGAGGGCTGCGACCTGGTCTTTACGGAGATGATCTCCGCAAAGGGGCTCCTGCACGCCAACGAAAAGACCCGGCTGCTGTGCCGTCCCGGGCCCGAGGAGGGGCCTTTGGGCGTGCAGCTCTTCGGCAGCGACCCCATCTCCATGGGCGTAGCCGCCCGGGTGGTCACGGAGGAGCTGGGGGACAGCCTCTTCTGCCTGGACATCAACTGCGGCTGCCCGGCCCGGAAGATCGCCGGGAATGGGGACGGCAGTGCCCTGCTGCTGGACCTGCCGCTGGCCGAGAAGGTCATCTCCGCGGTGGTGAAGCATACGACCCTGCCCGTCAGCGTGAAGTTCCGCTCGGGTTGGGACGAGGCGCACCTGGTCGCGACGGACTTTGCCCGCATGGTCGAGGGGGCCGGCGCCTCTTTCCTCACCCTCCATCCTCGGACCCGCGTGCAGCAGTACAGCGGCAGCGCCGACTGGCAGCAGATAGAAGCCGTCAAGACTGCCGTGTCCATCCCCGTGGTGGGGAACGGCGACGTGGTGGACGGTCCCTCCGCCCTGCGGATGCTGCAGGAGACGGGCTGTGATGGGCTCATGATCGGCCGCAGCGCCTTGGGACGTCCCTGGGTCTTCCGGGAAATCCGGGCTGCTATATGTAAGGAAGATTTCACCTCACCGGACCGGCAGGAGCTGGGCGAGCGCATCCTGCGCCACGCAGAGCTGGAGCTCGCCGCCAAGGGGGATCACGGCATGGTGGAGCTCCGCAAGCACCTCCCCCTCTACTTCTCCGGCCGCCAGGGCGCCTCTGCCCTCAAAAAAGCCCTGAGTCAGGTAAAAACCATGGAAGAACTGCGGCGGTTACTGCTTGACAGGGACGAGTGCGATCAATATAATAGTATGAATTAAGGGCCGGGTTTCGTGCGGCCCATAAACAAGGAGATACAAAACATGGCAGAGATTTGGCTGACTGAACGGGAAGTGGAAAAGCGCCGGCAGAAGCTGGATTATTTGAAGGGCGAGCGCCGGTTGGAGATCGCCGAGATGCTGAAGATCGCCCGTGGCTTCGGCGATTTGAGCGAGAACGCGGAATATGACGCCGCCAAGAACGAGCAGGCGAAAAACGAATATGACATCGCCGTGCTGGAGGATGAGCTGCAGCATGTGCATATCATCGACGAGACCGCCCTGGCCTCTGGCGGCGTGAACATCGGCACCACCGTCACCGTGCGCAACGCCAAGAACGGCTTTGAGACCACCTACCAGATCGTAGGCACTACGGAGGCCGACCCCCGCAAGGGCAAGATCTCCAACGAGTCCCCCATTGGCGCCGCGCTCATGGGCCACAAGGCCGGTGAGAAGGTGGACGTGCACACCCCCGGTGGCCTGCTGGAGCTGGAGATCGTCTGCATCAACGTATAAGAGGAGAGAACATCATGGAACAGCGTCCTGAACAGACCCAGGAGATCACCGCGGAGCAGCTCTCGGAGCTGCTTCAAGTCCGTCGTGACAAGCTCGCCGCCCTGGTGGCGGAGGGCAAGGACCCCTTTGCCGTCATCCGCTACGACCAGGATACGCACAGTGCCGACATCCAGGCGGATTTCGAGGCTTATGAGAACAAGGAAGTGAGCATCGCTGGCCGCATGATGAGCAAGCGCATCATGGGCAAGGCCAGCTTCGCCCACATTCTGGACGGCAAGGGCGACATCCAGGTCTATGTGAAGCGGGACGATGTGGGCGAGGAGCCCTACGCCGCCTTCAAGACCTGGGACATCGGCGACATCGTGGGTGTGAAGGGCTTTGTGTTCAAGACCCGCACCGGCGAGATCTCCGTCCACGCCAAGGAGATCATCCTGCTCAGCAAGTCCCTTCGGCCCCTGCCCGAAAAGTTCCACGGGCTCAAGGACCCGGAGCTCCGCTATCGGCAGCGGTATGTGGACCTGTTCATGAACGACAAGGTCCGGGAGACCTTCCGCAAGCGCAGCGCCATCATCGCCCAGATCCGGCGGTACCTCGACGGCGAAGGCTTCATGGAGGTGGAGACCCCGGTGCTCAACACCGTGGCTTCCGGCGCCTCCGCCCGGCCCTTCGTGACCCACCACAACACCCTGGACATCGATATGTACATGCGCATCGCCACGGAGCTGCACCTGAAGATGTGCATCGTGGGCGGGCTCGAGCGAGTGTACGAGATCGGCCGCCTGTTCCGCAACGAGGGCATGGACGCCACCCACAACCCGGAGTTCACCACCATCGAGGTGTACCAGGCCTATACGGACCTCAGGGGCATGATGGACCTGTGCGAACAGATCTTCGCCCGCTGCTGCCAGCTGGTCAACGGCACCACGAAGATCAGCTACCAGGGCCAGGACGTGGATCTGACGCCCCCCTTCCGCCGCCTTTCCATGAACGACGCCGTGAAGGAATACACCGGCAAGGACATCTACGGTTGCGCCAGCGACGAGGAGGCCCGCGCCATCGCCAAGGAGCTGGGCATCGAGCTGAAGGACAAGACCGCTACCAAGGGCAAGGTCCTGGCGGAAGCCTTCGACGCCTTCGTGGAGGACAAGCTCATAGCGCCCACGTTCATCATCGACTATCCCATCGAGAATTCCCCGCTGACCAAGCTGAAAGCCGGCAGCAAGGACATCGTGGACCGGTTCGAGCTCTTCGTCTGCGGGCACGAGTACGCCAACGCCTACACGGAGCTCAACGACCCCATCGACCAGCGCAGCCGCTTCATTCAGCAGGCCCAGGAACGGGCCAAGGGCGACGACGAGGCCATGCAGATCGATGAGGACTTCATGGCGGCCATGGAGTACGGCATGCCCCCCACCGGCGGCATCGGCATCGGCATCGACCGCTTGGTCATGCTCCTCACCGACGCCCCCACCATCCGGGACGTGATCCTGTTCCCCACAATGAAGCCAAAAGGGCAAAAGTCCCAGGCTGAGGAAGTGCATACCGCTACAGAATATGCAGCCCCGAATGCCGATTTTGAATGTGCCTGCAACACCTGCCCCTCTCAGGAGGCAGGCGTGCAAGGCTGCGCAGGAAGCAGAAAAATCGACTCCCGCCGAAGAGAAGATCGACTTCTCTAACGTGGAGATCGAGCCCCTGTTCAAGGATTTCGTGGACTTTGAGACCTTTTCAAAGTCCGATTTCCGGGCCGTGAAGGTGCTCAACTGCGAGGCCGTGCCCAAGTCCAAGAAGCTATTGAAGTTCACCCTGGACGACGGAACAGGCGAAAATCGCGTGATTTTATCGGGCATTCACGCTTTCTACGAGCCGGAACAGCTCATCGGCAAGACCTGCGTGGCCATCACCAATCTGCCACCGCGCCCCATGATGGGACTTGAATCCTGCGGTATGCTGCTTTCCGCGCTCCATAAGGAAAACGGCGAAGAACGGCTGAACCTGCTCATGGTCGATCCCCACATCCCTGCTGGCGCAAAGCTATACTAATCGAATATCATCCCTTACACCTCGGAGAAATCCGGGGTGTTTTTTTATTCATTTTATGCATATTATTCATTTTGGAAAATCTTAGTTTTTTGCTCCGTATGCCAATCCGTATGCCAAAATATGCCAACCGTATGCCAAATCGCGCGATGCAATTCTGCAAATCTATAAATCCGCATACCTTTCTCTAATACTCAATGAATGTGCGAACCTGTTGATGAAGAATCGGCAGGTTCTTTTTTGTATCACTTACTCACTCTTATCAGATGTGTCCATACCATTTCCCTATATATCACTTCTTCACCGTGCTTCTTTCTCACGCCAATTCAACACGGCAAATCCGCACGTCACAAAAAGTTCACAAAGAAATTTTCTCCTTTTTAAAAAAAATTACCAAACGTGGGGTGAGAGGGTTTTTTACGAAACACCTCCTCAGCACCTTCAAAACTGAATACACAGGCAATCAGATATATGTGAGAACAGAAAATGTATTTGTGAGATGTCTTTTGCGTGTTTGATTATGGCAAGCAGCGCGGTATTGCGGAAAAGCTGAAGCCCATAGACAGGCGGCTGAAAACCCTTGACGAGCATATTTCAAATGTCGAGAAGTATTTCCAGTACCGCGATATTCACAGGAAATATAAACAGCAGAAGCCGAAAAAGCAGGAAGCGTTTTACGAAAGCCACCGCATGGAGCTGACCCACTACGAAGCCGCAGAACGCTATCTAAACGCCGTAATGAACGGCAAGACAAGTATTCCCCTAAAGGCGTGGAAAGCGGAGCGTGACAAGCTGAACGGCGAGAAGAAAGAGCTAACCCGCCAGTATTATGCGCTCAAAGATGAGGTTAAGGAAGTGGAGCAAATCCGCAGGAATGTTTACAGTATCTTGATGGAAGAAAACGGCAGAGAGCAGCCGACAAGAAAGCATGAGCATGAACGATGAAATGAAAGAACGGCGGGATAACAACCTATCCCGCCGTTTCTGATTTATGGTTGAACACAATTCGACAAATCAGCCATTTATTTATCTATATTGTCATTGTAAAAGTCCAAGAACTGGTCAAATAGTTCTTTGTCCAGCCGGTTGCTCCACCTTGTTCTATCGAGGTGAGTATTTATGTATTCGGCTCTATCTTCTGCAAATTGCTCCTTGTTCTCGTCTCCCTTACGGTCGTACCCAAGAGTTTCAAACCATTTATCAAACTCGGCATCGAACTCGTCCCTGTAGGTGTCATTGCTATCAATGAAGAAGTCGTTATGTCCCTTGTCCTCGAAATGCAGGAAAGTAAAGCGTGGGTTGTCTTTATACTTCTCGTAGTACAGGTCGTATCCGTAATGAACAGGCACCACATCGTCATCCTCGCTGTGCGCGACCATGATGACCGCCTCACTTGCCTCAAATCCGTCAATCGCCGTGTTTGTGGCGTATTTTCCGTACTTGGCCCATTCATAGATTTTTACGAAGGGCATCATGGTGTAGATCACATCACCTGCCATTGCCTTGCCGCCTGATTCAAACAAATCTGTCGGGCGATTGCAGCCGCAGCATTCGATGACAGCCTTCACTTCGGGATGATATGTGAGCACACTGCACACGCTGTAGCCACCCCAGCTATGCCCGAACAAGCCAATCGGCAACTCAGGGAAGTTGCCGCTTTCTTCCACAAACGAAATGGCATGGTCGAGGTCAACTACTCCTTGAGGGAAGCCACCCACGCCTTCCCCCTCGCTCTCGTCGTTTCCAGTGGCGTCATAGGCAAACACATAATAACCGTGTTGTGCAAAGTAATTTGCGCAGTCCATATACGAGTTATGACCTCCCCCGTATCCGTGCGCTATGATAATGATTCCGCGCTGGTCGCTGCCAGCACTGTACAAATATCCCGCCAGCATTTGCCCTTCATTTGAGGGAAACATATACTCCGTACATTGTAGTCCGTCGAAATCTTCGACGCGTAGTTTCAAGGGCTCATAACTTTCAAACCGCTGATTGATGTTTTCGTTATATACGCTTACAGAAAATGCCCCCCATGCACCGATCAGAACAAGCAGTACGCATACAAGTATTATCAAAACGATCTTCTTTTTTGATCTATTCTTTTTCAAAAGTGTTCGCCTCCACAAAGCTGCATTCTTGAATATAAAAGTAGTATAACAAAAAAATGTGAATGATTCTACCGCTCAATAAAAGAAAACCGTCAATAAATCAAAAAAACACACTTGACAAAACGCTTCATGACTTGAACAACGATCTTCTTTATAATAACGCTATACAATTTGTGGCATTAAAAACAGCTCAGGAATGATGCGCCTGAGTTTAGAAGCTCTCAAATTGTGCAAAAACAATGCCGGATTTGGGCATAAAAGGGATATGCCAAATATGCCAAATCGTATGCCATTTTCCCATCAAGAGTTATAGATTTCTATAGTTTTTTAGAATTGTCACTTTTATGGGAACGTCAGGTATATAGGCGTTCATAGGATATAGAAGAATGTTGACGGATAGTTGCTTCTATACCGAAGCAAGCGGGAACGAAGCGAGATAGATGATCGCTGCCATTGCGATCCGAAAGACAGGCGTTTTTTTCATGGTATGTACCTCTCTTATGGTATCTGTTTTTTGTGCCGCTAAATGCTCCAGCCGGCGCTGGCGCTTTGGAGCTGGGCCATGCGCTGGAAGACGCCGTTCTCCCTGGCGAGGAGCTCAGCGGGGCTGCCCTCCTCCACCACCTGGCCCTCGGTCAGGACCACGATCTTGTCCGCCGCCTCCACGGTGCGCATGCGATGGGCGATGACCAGCACCGTCTTCCCGGCCAGCAGGCGGGAGAGCGCCCCCTGGACCTTGGTTTCGTTCTCCACGTCCAGGGAGGCCGTGGCCTCGTCCAGCAGGACGATGGGAGCATTCTTCAGCAGTGCTCGGGCGATGGAGATGCGCTGGCGCTCGCCGCCGGAGAGCTTGGCGCCGTTCTCGCCGATGGGCGTATGGTAGCCCTGGGGGAGCTTTTCCACGAACTCGTCGCAGTTGGCCGCTGCGGCCGCCGCCCGGACCTCCTCGTCCGTGGCCCCGTGCTTGCCCAGGCGGATGTTCTCCATGACCGTGTCGTCGAAGAGCACCACGTCCTGGAACACCATGGAGTAGTCGGTGAGCAGGACCTCCGGGTCCACGGTACTGATGTCCACGCCGCCGACCTTGATACTACCTTTGGACACGTCCCACAGCCGGGCCGCCAGCCGGGCGCAGGTGCTCTTGCCTGAGCCGGAGGGGCCCACCAGGGCCGTCACCTCACCCTCCTTGGCGGTGAAACTGACGCCCTTCAATACGTCGTGGTCGTCGTAGGCGAAGCTGACGTTGTCAAAGACGATGTCATGCCCCTTCGGCTCGAACACCTCCGCGCCTTCCGCCGTGGGCGTGTCGTGGATCTCATTGAGACGGCTGGCCGAAACTTGAGAAACGAACATTTCCGCGATCAGGGCCAGGGCCTGGTCGAAGGGCGCGTAGATGCGGGTGATGACCATGAGAAACAGGAACATCAGCATAAAGTCGATGGAGCCCTTCAGCACCAGCGACGCGCCGGTCAGGATCGTGGTGGCCACGCCCAGGCGCATGATGATGGATGCGCCGTTGACGAACAGGCCAATCACCAGCTCGCCCTTCCGGTTCGTGCTTTCAAACCGGTCGATCTTCTGATACAGACGGTCCAGGTATTCCTTCTCCCGGTTGGTCGCCCGGATCTCGCGGATGTTCTCAATGGATTCCTGGATGTTGTCGGACACCGCCAGGGCGTCGGCTTTCAGCTTTTGGGAGCTGCGCTTTTGTATTCTCCGGCTGCCGAAGAGAAGGAGAAACGCCACCGGCACGCCCCACAGGCAGGCAAGGGCCATCCGCCAGTCGTAGACGAACAGCATCACCGCGATGATGGCCGTGGAAATATACGCCCCGTAGAGATACCCCAGGCAGTGAGACCAGACGTGCTCCAGCCGGTTCACGTCGCCCATGATCGTTTCCGTCAGGTCCGCCAGATCCCGCTTCCCGAAATAGCCCAGAGGGAGCTTGCGCAACCGCTCCGCGATGGAGATCCGGGTGTCCTTGATCTCCCGATATACGAGACCGTATGTGGTGTGGTACTGCTCCAAGTGCGTGAAGAACGACAGCACCACGAAGGCCGCCACCAGGCCGAGGAAGACCCAGGCCCTGGGCAGCGGGGCGCCGCTCGTCAGCGTGTCCATATATCCCTGCATCAGATAGTAGAGGATGCCCATGCCCGCCATCATGGTGAGGTTGACGATGACCGTCCAGGCGGCGCCCTTTTTCGTGTTCGCGAGGCCCTTATCGGTCAGCGCGTATTTCCGTTTCAGCTGTTCTCCCATCATGTCAAGCGCCCTCCTTCACCGACGCGATCCGCCATTGGACCGCCTGATTGTATTCCTTCCACATCCGCTCATAGAGCCCGCCGCCGGAGGAAAGCTCCTCGTGGGTACCCTCTTCCACGATCCTGCCGTTGTCGAGGACCACGATCCTGTCCGCGCCCACGACGGTGGAGAGCCGGTGGGCGATCATGATGACCGTGCGCCCCTCCGTCAGGGTTTTCAGCGCCTTCTGGATCAGCGCCTCATTCTCCGGATCGGCAAAGGCCGTGGCCTCGTCCAGCACGATGATGGGCGCGTCCTTCAAAATGGCCCGGGCCAGGGCCACCCGCTGCTGTTCGCCGCCGGAAAGATAGGTCCCTTCCGAGCCGATCAGGGTGTCTATGCCGTGGGGAAGTTTAGTCAGGATGTCGTCGCACTGGGCGGCGTGAAGGGCGTCCAGGACTTCGTCTCTCGTGGCGCCGGGACGGGCCGCCCGGACGTTCTCGAGGATCGAGGTTTTGAACAGGCGGGTGTTCTGGAACACGAACGCCACCTTGTCCATCAACACATGGGGGTCCATGTCCTTCACGTCGACGCCGCCCACCAGCACCGCGCCGGAGGAAACGTCCCAGAAGCGGGGGATCAGGCTGGCCGCGGTGGTCTTGCCGCCGCCGGAGGGGCCCACCAGGGCCACCGTCTCCCCGGGGCGGACGGTGAACGAAACGTGATCGAGGGCCGGAATGTTCGACCCCTCGTAGGTGAAGGTGACGTCCTCGAACGTTACGCCGTTGTCCTGCGGGGTCTGGGGAGCGTCCGTGACGGGGAGCGTGGGCGCGTCCATGACCGTGTTGATCCGCGCCAGGGCGTTTTTCGCCAGGATGGTTCCGGCGGAAGCGAACATGATGCGCGCGAGAGCCGTGGAAACGATGGCCGAGAACACGGCGTAGAAGGCAAAGTTCGTGATGAAGCCGGCAAAATCGCCAGCCAGGGCGGACGGGGCCAGCAGCAGCACCGCGGGGACCAGGAAGATGAACACGCCCTCCGTGCAGGTGAGATTGACCGACTGGGGCACCCGACAGACGCCGCCGGTGTACCGCTCCGCCTTGGCGCTGTAGTCCTCGATGGCCGCCTTGAAGGCTTTGAAGGAATAGACCGTCTGCTGGAAGACCTTGACCACCGGGATGCCCCGCACATACTCGGTCCCGGCCTTGCTCATCACGTCCTGGGCCTGTTGATATTCCATCATCAGATGGGCGTTCTTGCCGCCCATCATGGAGAACATGGCGAGAACGGATATAAGTGCGGCCAGCAGGCAGGCGCACCCCATGCGCCAGTCGAAGACGAGCATCAGGACCATCATGGCGATGAACATGGCCGCCGTGCCCACGATGTCGGCCAGGTTATGGGCGAGCAAGGTTTCCGTCTCCCCCGCGCCGCCGTCCAGGCGATTGCGCAGCAGGCCCGAGCCGTTGTTGTCGAAGAACCCGAGGGGCGTCTGCATCAGGTGAGCGACGCCCTGCTTGCGGATGTTCGCCGCGGTGCGGAACGCGGAAAGGTGGGTGCACATCAGGGCAGCGAAATAGACGAGAATGCCGCCAAAGGAGAAGCCAAAGGCCATCCAGCCATAGGTGCCGATGTTCGTCGCCGCCGTCCAGTTGGGCGCCACGGCGATCAGATCCCGGGCCGCCAGCCAGATGCAGATATAGGGCGCCATGCCCAAAACCATGGCCACGGCGGACAGGCCCAACCCCAGGAAGGTGAGCCCCTTATAGTTCCCCGCGTAGCGGAGCAGGACGGCCACGTCGCTTTGTTTCTTTTCTTTCATCTACGAACCTTCTTTCTTATCTTTCATGGACGCCCTTTGGTTAGAGTTCTCTAACTTATGGGCCGTAGATAGAGCGCCGTTGCAGCGCCCGGTGGTTAGCAATTGCTAACCTTTCTTGCAGTATACACGACCTGGAGCCAGAAAGCAAGTCTTTTTTGGTATCACATTTGCCTGCCTGGAGGGGCCATGGTGTCCTGTAAGATGACGAACGGGAGGAGTTTTGCTCTCCTCCCGTCCGAATGCTACACGTTATAGTATTGTTCGAACTCTGCCGGGTGCGGGATCGCTGCCATCTCCCGGCATTCCTTCCGCTTGGCCGCGATAAAGTTCCGAATCAGCGCTTCGGGGAACACGCCGCCGCGGGTCAGGTACTCATGATCCGCTTCCAGGGCATCCAACGCGATATCGAGTGAAGTCGGCAGATGGTGGAGCTTCGCCTTCTCCTCTTCCGGCAGCTTGTAGAGATTGACATCATAGGGCCCCCAGCCGTTCTCGTGGGGGTCGATCTGATGCTCGATCCCGTCGAGCCCCGCCATGAGCAGGGCCGCATAGCAGAAGTACGGGTTGCAGGTGGCGTCAGGGTTGCGGATCTCGAAGCGGCGCATCTTGGGCGTTTTGGCGTAGGCCGGGATGCGGATGACCGCGCTGCGGTTGCTCGTGGCATAGCCCACGGTGACCGGGGCTTCAAAGCCGGGCACCAACCGTTTGAAGGAGTTCGTGGAGGGATTCGTGATGGCGCAGAGGGAGGCGATATGCTTGAGCAGGCCGCCCATGAACCAGTGAGCCTCTTTGCTGAGATGCGAATAGCCGTTGTCATCCGAGAAGACCGGCTCGCCGTCCTTCAAGAGCAGCATGTGCACGTGCATCCCGCTGCCGGCTTCGCCGTAGACGGGCTTGGGCATGAAGGTCGCGCTCTTGCCGTGCTTCAGGGCGGTATTCTGAATGATATACTTGATCATCATCGTATCGTCCGCCATCTTCGACATGGGCGCCAGCTTCGGCTCGATCTCGAACTGGCCCGAGCCGCCGACCTCGGGGTGATGATACTTGATGGGGATCCCGGCCTCTTCCATCAGCAGGCACATCTCGCTACGGCACTCAAACGTGCGGTCCAGCGGCTTGGCGATGTGGTAGTGGCCCTGTTTTGGAACGATGACGCCCTTCATGTTGACATCGCTGTTCCAATAGGCCTGCTCGGCGTCCAGCCGCATGCTGATCTCATTCGGGGCGACCTTCCAGGCCACGTCGTCGAAGAGATAGAACTCAAACTCCGGCAGGATCAGCATGGTATCGGCGATGCCGCTGTCCCTCATGTACTTTTCCGCCGCCACCACGATGTTGCGCGGATACTGGGCCAGCGGCCGGTTCTGCGGATAGTCGATCACCATGGCGTTACCGGTCATGGACAGCGTGGCTACCTCGCAGAACGGATCGATCTGCATGGTGTCCGGGTCGGGAAGGAAGACCATATCGCTCTTCTCGACCACGGCATAGCCGTAGTTGGACGCATCGAAGCCGATGCCGTCGGTCATGGTCTCTTCGGTAAAGTTGCTGGCGGGAATGGTCACATGACGAAACTTGCCATGAATATCGACCATCTTGAAATCTACCATTTTGATGTCATTGTCACGAATGAACTGCATGACTTCCTGTACCGTTTTTGCCATTTAACATGACCTCCGTTAATATTTTTTCGATACACGAGGGCAGGCGGCCGAATCGGCCGCCTGCCATATTGTCCTATTTTGCGTGGCCGAGATACGCTTCGGCGATCGTCGGGTCCTTGAGCAGCTGCTTTCCGGGTCCGCTCATGGTGATGCGGCCCTGCTCCAGAACGTAGGCGTTGTCCGCCACAGAGAGTGCTTTCAGCGCGTTCTGTTCCACCAGCAGGATCGTCTTTCCCATGGCCTTGATCTCCTTAATGGTCTCGAAGATCGTGTTGACCAGCAGGGGGGCAAGGCCCAGGGACGGCTCATCCAGCATGATCAGCTCGGGCGCCGACATGATGCCGCGGCCCATGGCCAGCATCTGCTGCTCTCCGCCGGAAAGCGTGCCGGCGATCTGATTCTTCCGTTCTTCCAGACGGGGAAAGATCTCGTAGACGCGCTTTAGATCCCGTTCGATCCCGGCTTTGTCCTTGCGCAGATACGCGCCGAGGATCAGGTTCTCGTAGGTCGTCAGGTTGGCGAAGATCAGCCGGCCCTCGGGCACCTGGCAGATGCCCTGCTTGACGATCTTGTTTGCCTGAGAGGGTAGCTTTTCGCCGCGGAAAAGGATCTCCCCGGACTGACGTTTCACGATGCCGGAAATGGTGTTCATCATGGAGGACTTTCCCGCGCCGTTGGAGCCGATGATGGAAACGATCTGTCCCTCCTCCACATCGAGGGAGATGCCCTTGAGCGCATGGATACCGCCGTAATAGACGTTCAGGTCACGTACCTCAAGCATTGACATCGGCGTCTTCCTCCTTTCCGAGATAGGCTTCGATGACATCGGGATTCTGCTGGATCTCCGCGGGCGTACCCTCGGCCAGCGGTTTGCCGAAGTTCAGCACGAAGATGCGGTCAGACACGTTCATGACCAGATCCATGTGGTGTTCGATGATCAGTACCGTCAGATCGAAGCGGTCGCGGATCTCGCGGATCAGATCCATCAGTGCGATGGTCTCCTCAGGGTTCATGCCGGCAGCCGGCTCGTCGAGCAGCAGGAGCTTCGGATCCGTCGCCAGCGCGCGGGCGATCTCCAGTTTCCTCTGCTGGCCGTAGGGCAGGTTCACGGCGATCATGTCCCTGTACTGCCAGATGCCCATGATCTTGAGCAGCTCCTCCGTCTTTTCGCGGAGCTTCTTCTCCTGCCAGTAATACTTGGTCAGCCACTTGGGGCCCTTGGAGAAGCGCCACAGGGACTGGAAGATGTTGTAGTCCGCCTCCGCGTGGCAGGCGGTCAGCACGTTGTTGTAGACCGTCTCGCTCTTGAAAAGGCGGATGTTCTGGAAGGTTCGCGCGATGCCCTTGGACATAATCTCGTAGGGCTTTTTCTTGAAGGGTTTGACCCCCGTCTCGCGCATGTCGTCCTTGATGATGTTCTCGCCCTGGCCGATCACCGTGTCGCCAAAGATGATGCGGCCTTCTGTCAGCGCGTACACGCCGGTGATCAGATTGAAAATGGTGGTCTTGCCGGCACCGTTCGGGCCGATCAGCGCATAGATCTCGCCTTTTTTGACCATGAACGAGACATCGCCCACGGCGGTCAGGCCGCCGAAGCGTTTGGTCACGTGCCAGAGCTCCAGCACGACATTCGGATCATGATGGGCAAAGGTGATGTCTTTCATACCGGCAGCTCCTCTCCCGGACCCGGAACGTCAGACGGCGGATCCTTCTTCTTTTTTCTGAACAGGCCGACGATGGCCTTGAACACCTTGAGATCTGTGATCTCCTTGCCACCCATGAGGCCCTTCGGGCGCACGATCATGATGATGATGACGGCGAGGCCGTAGAAGACCAGACGCCAGTCGCCCACCGCGCGCAGCAGCTCAGGCAGCGCGCAGAGCAGGATGGTGCCGAGCACAGAGCCTGTGATCGAGCCCATGCCGCCGAAGATGACCATGATGGTGTACTCCGTGGATTTGACCATCATGAACATCTTGGGCTGCAGATAGCCGAAGTAGTGCGCCAGCATGCCGCCCGCGACGCCGGCATAGAGCGCGGACATGCACATGGCGAGCATCTTGGAGTTGAAGGTGTTGATGCCGCTCATCTGGGCGGCCAGCTCATCCTCGCGAACGGCCAACATGCTGCGGCCGTGCTTGGAATTCATGAGCAGGGCCGTCGCGGTCAGAAAGATGACCACGATGACCAGCGCGACCGGCAAGGTCGTGTGCAGGGGGATGCTCGCGATGCCTTTGGCCCCGTCCAGCACGAACTGCTTGCCGCCGATGTTCAGATTCAGGTTCAGGTTGTTGAAGATCAACCGTATCGCCTCGCCCACGCCGAGGGTCGCGATACAGAAATAGTCGCCTTTTAAGCCCAGTGTGATCTTACCGAGGGCCGCACCGAAAACCATGGCCACGAGGCCGGCCACCAGCAGCGCCAGCCCGTACGGGAGGCCGAAGCCCATCGTGCAGAGGACCGAAATGTACGCGCCGATGCAGACGAAGCCCGCGTGGCCGAAAGAGAACATTCCGGTGTAGCCCGTCAGGATGGAGAGGCCCAGCACGATCAGCAGCGTATAGCAGGACTGGATCAGGATGCCTTCGATATAATACCAGCTAAACATATCCGATTCTCCTTACGCCTTGTCTTCCACGGGCTTGCCCATAAGGCCGGACGGCTTGATGATCAAAACGATGATCAGCAGGGCATACACGAACAGGTCGCGCAGGCTGGAGTTGATGGATGCCACGAAGATCTCCATGATGCCGAGCAGCAGGGAGCCCACGATCGCGCCGGGCAGGCTTCCGAGGCCGCCGAAGACCGCAGCGACGAAGGACTTGTTGGTCACCTGGCCGATGGTCGGCTTCACGATGAAGCGCATGCCGTAGAGCATGCCGGCAAAGCCTGCCAGCACGCCGCCCATCAGGAAGACGACGAAAATGACCAGCGAGCTGTTGATGCCCATCAGCGTGCCGGCCTTCTCGTTGTAGGAGCAGGCGCGGATGGCGAGACCGATCTTGGTCTTCTGGATGATGATCATAAGCACGAGCAGGGAAACCGCCGAAACGATGATCATCAGCAGGCTGTCAAGGCCCAGGGAGAGGCTTCCGATCTTGATGCTGTTGGAGAACAGCGTGGGGTAGTTGCGGGGCGTGCCGTCGATCGTGGCGATCACGAAGTTTTCGAGGAAGATCGACGCGCCCATGGCGGAGATGATGAAGTACAGAGACGGCGCTTTGCGCTTGCGCAGCGGAGAGTAGACCAGCCGCTCGATGATGACGGCCAAAAGCCCGCTGCCAACGCCGCACAAGAGGAAGGCCACCAGGAAGGGGACCTTCAGCGCTGTCAGTGCAAAAAAGCCCACGTAAGCGCCGACCATGATGACGCCGCCGTGAGCGAAGTTGGAAAAGCTCATGATACTGTAGACCAGTGAATAGCCGACCGACATCAGCGCGTACATGCCGCCCAAACAGATGCCGTTGACCAACTGCTGGAGATAGTATTGGAGATCCATAAACAGCCTCCTAAGGTTCTTTGAGCATAGGGCGCCCCCTTATGCAGGGAGCGCCCCGGTTGTCGGACCTTTCCGGGATCAGGATCAGTCGGCAGCAATATAGGTGATGAACTTGTAGGTCTTGTTCTTGCCATCGATCTGCTCAACGCAGCCGCTCTTGCCGACCGGGTTATGGTCGGTGGCAGAGATCTTGATCTTGCCGGCCATGCCGGTGACTTCGACTTCGCAGTACGCCTTGGCGATCGCCGCAGGATCCGCACTGCCGGCCTTTTCGACCGCCGCGCACCACAGCAGGAAGGCGTCATGCGCCATGTAGCCGTTCAGCTCCATCTTGGCGCCGTTCCACTTGTCGGCATACTGCTTCCGGAAGGCATCGCCAGCCGGATCGACCAGGGAGACGTGGTTGATAACGTAGGAGCCATCGACCGCATCCGCCGCGTCAAACAGAACCTGGGAAGCGCAGCCATCGCCGCCCAGCATCGGCAGATCGATGCCGAGGGTGCGGGCCTGCTTGTGGATCATGATGAAATCCTGATAGAAGATCGGGGTGAAGATGATCTGCGGCGCAGCTTCCCTGATCTTGGTCAGCTGAGCGGTGAAATCGGTGTCGCCGCCGGTGTAGGCTTCCTCCGCCACGATCTGGCCGCCCTTGGCGGCGAAGACCTTGATGAAGTTGTCCTTCAGGCCCTTCGCATAGTCGTCGTTGATGTCGTACAGGATGGCCGCCTTGTCGAACTTCAGCTCGTCATAGACGAAGGAACCGGCGATCTTGCCCTGCTGAGGATCCAGGAAGCAGACACGGAAGTTGTACTCCTTCAGTTTGCCGTCCTGAACGGTGACCTTCTCGTTGGTGGCAACGGTGGACAGATCCGGGACCTTGTACTGATCCAGGACGGACTGGATGGCGATGCACTGGCCGGACGCATTGGGGCCGATGATCGCGCAGACCTTGTCCTGCGCGCACAGACGCTTGGCCACGTTCACGGCTTCCTGAGCATCACCCTTGGTATCGTAGCAGATCAGCTCGATCTGCTTGCCGAGGATGCCGCCCGCCGCGTTCTTTTCTTCGACCATCATCTTCAGCGTCTGGCTTTCGCAGATGCCGTAAGCAGCCTGCTCGCCGGTGAGCGAACCCATCCAGCCGAGCTTGATCGTGTCGCCCTTGCTGCCGCCGCAACCAACGAGCAGCCCCACCACCATCAGGCAGGACAGGACGAGAGTCATGAGTTTCCGTGACGTTTTCATTGTTGAACCTCCTTTAGTTTTGTTCTATAGGGAAAAAACGTAATATCCTTCCCTCCGAAGGAAAAGTGTACAGGTTCGCGTTGCAGGAAATGCTGCCCAGTGAAAAAGTATCGCGGTCCATTCTTTTGCGTATTTGGTTCCTGTGTTCATATTATCCTTTTATGTGAAACTTGTCAAGATGGACGGCATTCTTTTAGGTTTTTTGAGAAAAAAGGGGAAATTTTTAATTGAAAGGCCCCCTATTCGACAGAAATGGTTCGCCTCCTTTTCCAGCTGTATACGATAAGCGCGGTCAGGATCAAGACATAGCCGATCAGTTTGGAAAGGCTGAGGCTTTCCCCCGCCGCCACGATCCCCAAAGTGCTGGCCGTAAGCGGATTGATGACCGTGAGAACGGCAGCCTCCTCTGCAAGAAGATATTTTTGTCCCACCGGCTGAAAGGCAAAGCCGAAGCAGCTGCACAGCAGGACCAGAAGCAGCATCAAGCCCCACTCCGAAGAGGTGTGCGGCAGCCGAGGCCCTCCCGCCAAGAGGAAGGACGCCGCCAGGCTGAGCGCCCCGGTCGTGCCGATCTGGACGATCCCGACGGTCAGCGGGTCCGCCTGCTGCGCCACCTTCTCGGTGACGATAATGAAAACGGAATAGGCAAGCGCGGCGAGGATGATCAGAAGCATGCCCACCCCGCCGCCGGGGGCCTGCGTCTGCGTCAGGGAAAGAAACCCGACGCCGATCACGGCGAGAGCAGCGCAGAACATGGTCTTTTTCTGAGGACGGGTCCAGGTCATGACCGCCGTGAAGATGGGGACCAGAATGATCGCCATGTTTTCGATCAGGGCACTGACGCCGCTGTCGATGCGACGGAGCCCGAACATTTCAAGGATCATGACGGCGGTGCACAAGACGCCAAGGATCAAGCCGCCGCGTAGACTGGCCCGGTTCAAGCGCCTCAGTTTTGTGTGAAAGACAAGCGACAGTATCAGGAAGGCCAGCAGAAAGCGCACGGCCAGAATGTCCAGGGGCGAAAGCGTCTGCAGGAGGGTCTTGGAGAACAGAAAGGAGGTCCCTCTGGAAATGAATACGAATATCAAAAGCAGTTTGGCGCTTCTTTCACTCATGGGGACCCTCTTTCCTTTTTGCGAAAAGCCGACGCTTCGCGCGGTCTAAAATCATTATGGGGGCCGGTCGCTTTCTTGTCAAGACGGGGAAAAAGCGGATCGGAAGAGAGCAGATATTGCTTGACCGAAGCCCGCTGCGGAGAGATAATAACAGCGTCATCCTAAGACCGTGCATAACGGCGAAACGGATGGCCCCGGGAGGCGGATCATGCGGAAAGAGAACCTGACAAAGATCACAGCTCTGCGGCATGCGCTGCATCAGTCGCCGGAGCTTTCCATGAAGGAGCGCGAAACCGTAAAGACCCTGACGGCGTTTGTGCGGCAAAACACGGATTTTCGCGTGGTGGAGATGCCGGGATGGTTGTATGCGGTGAAAGCGGGAGCCCCCGGCGGGAAAAGGATCGCCTTCCGCGCGGATATGGATGCGCTGCCCATACGGGAAACGCTCCCGCTCCCCTATGTTTCCTGCCGCGAAGGCGTTTCTCACAAATGCGGACACGACGGACACTGCGCCGCGCTGGCGGGGCTGGCGCTGGAACTGAGCGAACAAAAGCTTGAGAACACGGTGTATCTGATCTTTCAGCCGGGAGAGGAAACGGGACAGGGCGGCAAGATCTGCCGGGAGCTGATCCTGCAGGAGGGCATCGAAGAGATCTATGCGTTCCACAACCTGCCCGGCTATCCTGAAGGGCAGCTCGTATATCGCCAGGGCTTGACGCAGCCGGCTTCGGAAGGCCTTCGCATCCGTCTGGAGGGGAAAACCTCCCATGCGAGTGCGCCGGAGGAGGGAAGAAATCCGGCGAGCGCCCTGGCCCGGATCGCGCTGTATGCCGAGGAGCTTATCCGAGAGCCGTCGAACGGGATGCTGCTGTGCACGGTGACGGGGATTGAGCTTGGAAACGGCGACTTCGGCATCTCTCCCGGGTGTGGGGAGATTTCCCTCACGCTCCGGGCAGAGCAGGAGGATGAGATGGTCCGCCTGGAAAAAGCGCTGCTAACCTTTGCTGCAGCGCAGGCGAAGGAATATGGCCTGGCGCTTTCCAGCGAAATCCGGGATTGCTTTCCGGAGACCCGCAATGACGCGGCCTGCCTCACGCGCGTGATACGCGCAGCCGAGGCGCTGGGCGTTCCGGCGGCACCCATGGCGAAGCTCTGGCGGGCCTCAGAGGATTTCGGCTGGTATCTGAAGGACTGCCCTGGGGCCATGTTTTATCTGGGCGCCGGAGAAAAGGCGCCCGCGCTTCACACGGACGCCTATGATTTTGACGATGCCCTTCTGGAAACGGCAGTTGATCTCTTTTGTCACCTGGCGGCAAGGCCGTGAAAGCATCGCCTAAGCGGCCCCGGCACGGCGGGTCAGGATTCGTGGACGATCTTTCCGGTGATGTGTTCCGGGGCCGGAGCGTTCGATCTCCCGCTGGATGTATTCATCGTCATCCGTGAATTTCCGGCTTAGTTCTTTGGAGATCTGATATACGGTCTCCTGATCCTCGATGAACTCGATCCGTCCGAAAACGATGACCGACTTTATGTCCAGCGCCCACTCGTCCTCCCGGCGAAAGCCCTCGTCATAAACGCAGAAGGACGCCTTGTCGTGGCGCCTCATGGCGTCGATCTTGTGGCCTCTTTTCCCACCGTGGAAATAGAGCTTGCCATCCTGCTCATTGTAATATTGATTGATGGGCATGCCATAGGGATACCCATCGTCGCCCAGGACCGAAAGGACGCCCCGAAGCTGCGTCTTCAGGATGGCGATGCATTCTGCCTCCGGCAGTTCCTGTTTCTTTCTTAGCATTTCTCTGAACATAGGCTATTTCCTTTCACGGTCAGTTCTCTATGGTTTTTCTCTATGGGCCAAAGGGAGGTTGAGGGGGAGAGCTTCAGCTGCTCTCCTTTTCGATCAAGGTCCAGGTGGCGAGGGCGGAGGCGCAGGGGCCGCCGCTGAGGGAATGAAAGAGGAGCTCCGCCACCATGCGGCCCACATTGTAAGGCTCATGGGACAGGGACGTGATGCGGGGAACGGACAGCTCACTGTATTGGCTGTTGTCGAAGCTGACCACGGCCACGTCGCCCGGAACGGAGAGGCCGGTTTTATTTAAATAGGAAATCACGCGCAGGGCAATCTCATCGTTGTAGCAGATGACCGCGCTGCAGGCGGCAAAGAGCTCGTCCACGCGCTTCTCATCGACCCCCTCCCGCAGGAAGCGATCCTTTTGGTCGGTGCTGTACCAGAGGATGTTCCTGTCCTCCAGCGGCAGTCCCAGCGTCTGCATGGCGTCGCAATAGCCGGCGAAGCGCTGCCGGCCCTGCAGATCGTCGTACTTGAAGATGCCGGCGATCTTCCGATGTCCCTTTCCATAGAGATACTCCACCAGCATCCGGCTGCCCGCCGCGTTGTCGTCCAAAACGTACAGGGTGTCCGGCAGCTGCTCATAGTTGCCGTGCATGAACACCAGCGGGACCCCCTTCTCCATCAGCTTCTGATAGAGCTTGATGTTCGGATTGGGGAGGCCGGTCTTCGTGCCCTCCACGAGCACGCCGTCCAGCTGCTCCATCTCCAGCAGGGTCGTCAGGATCTTGCGCTCGTTGGCGAACTGGTTTTGCGTCGCGAACAGCAGCGGGGTGCTGTCGTTCTCCGAACAGACGGCTTCGATCTCGCGCAGGATGCTGGGGAAGATATAGTCGCTGATGTAGGTCGTCACCACTGCGATGGAGCGATGGGGCCGGGGGGCGCTCTCCTTCTGCTGACGGATGTGGGAGCCGCTGCCCTGCTTGCGGTCGATGAGCTGTTCCGCTTCCAGCAGGGACAGGGCCTGACGCACCGTCTGCCGACTCACCTGAAACTGCGCGCACAGCGCCAGCTCCGTGGGCAGGGTCTTCTCATACGTTCCGTCCAGAATCCCCTTCCTGAGCGCTTCTGCCACCATCTGATATTTTGGATTCATGCGCAGGCTCCTTCCCCGTAGCGAAAACGCATCGGTCCTGTCCGATCCTTCGTCGCAACGATCATCATGAACTTGTCTGTATTATACCTGACATGCGCCCAATTTTCAATACAAATTTTTATTTCCCATGACAAATCTTGTCGTTTTACCGATTTATCGTCGAAAATGACGCTATACAATGCAAAAACAGGGCCCGTTTTGTGACAATACCCCCCTCATCTTTTCCCATTGCATCAGGTAAAAGCCCAGGAAGCGCTCGATTTGTATTGGAACAAAGAGAGCGTTTTCAGCCGATTACTGCATTCGAGCACAGAAATATACTATTTTTTTGTATAACTATTGACTTTCTCCCACAAAGGTTGTATCATAGTGGTCGAAAGGTCCGAACAAATTCGGACAAAAATAAAAAGAAAGAGGTAAATAGCTATGCGTAAACTGATTGTTCTGCTCCTTGCGATGGTAATGGTCTTCGGCGTGTTCAGCGTCGCCCATGCGGACGACCTGATCAAGGTCGGTGTCGTCAACAATCCTCCGTCCGAGTCCGGCTACCGTGAAGCCAACGTCAACGATTTCGCCAACGTCTTCACCAAGGAGAACGGCTACGATGCCAAGTTCTTCTACAGCATCAAGAACGATGAGCAGCTCGCCGCCGCCCGTCAGTTTATCACCGATGGCGTGGACTACCTGCTGATTTCCGCCGCGGAGACCACCGGCTGGGACGTCGTCCTGAAGGATGCCAAGGATGCCGGCGTTCGCGTTTTCCTCTTTGACCGCATGATCAACTGCGACAAGGACCTCTTCGAGGCCGCCGTCGTCTCCGACATGGCTGAGGAAGGCCGGACCGCCGTCAACTGGCTGCTCGCCCAGAACCTGCCTGAGTACAACGTCATCCACATCCAGGGCGCCATGGGCAGCGATGCTCAGCTGGGCCGCACCGGTGCTCTCGATGAGCAGTTCGCCGCTGGCACCATGAAGAAGGTCGTCCAGCAGACCGCCACCTGGGACGAGGCCGAGGCCAAGAAGATCACCGAGGCCGTCATCAACTCCGGTGAAAAGTTCAACGTCATCTATGCTGAGAACGACGGTATGGCCAGAGGCGCTGTGGCCGCTCTGGACGAGGCCGGCATCACCCACGGTGTGGGCAAGGACGTGGTCGTCATGGGCTTCGACTGCAACAAGTGGGCCCTTCGCGAGCTGCTGGCCGGCAACTGGAACTACGATGGTCAGTGCTCCCCCTTCCAGGCTCAGGTCATCAGCGAGATGATCAAGGTCCTGGAGGCCGGTGGCCAGATCGAGGGTCTGAACGAGCTCAAGCAGATCATCTCCGTGGAGAAAGGCTTCGATGCCCGTGAGATCACCGAGGAGGATATCGCCACCTACGGTCTGGGCGAATAACCCCGAGTCATACAGCTAAATCCAACGCAAACAATCGGCGCGGTGTGGAACATGAGTGGAGAGATCCGCGGTCCACACCGCGCCTTTTCTAAAGAAGGAGCTGAGCCAATGCAAGACGATATTGTCATGACCATGCGCGGGATCTGCAAGTACTTTCCGGGCGTCAAGGCCCTGGATCATGTGGATTTCACCCTGCGCAGAGGCACGATCCACGCGCTGATGGGGGAAAACGGCGCGGGAAAATCCACGTTGATCAAGGTCCTGACCGGCGTTTACCCCATGGACAAGGGCGAGATCCGCATAGACGGTGTCGACGGCCCCGTCGTCATCCATTCCCCTCAGGAGGCCCAGAGCTTTGGGATCAGCACCGTGTATCAGGAGATCACCCTCTGCCCCAACCTCACGGTGGCCGAGAACATGTTCATCGGCCGCAGCCAGAGCCGGGGTGTGAACTGGAAGGCCATGGAGAAGCGGGCCGGAGAATTGCTGGAGAACCTCAGCATCCCCGCCAGGCCCAAGCAGCAGCTGGGCAGCTGCTCGCTGGCCGTCCAGCAGATGGTGGCCATCGCACGGGCGGTGGACACTGAATGCAAGGTCCTCATCTTGGACGAGCCCACCTCCTCCCTGGACGACAAGGAGGTCGAGATGCTCTTCCGCCTGATGCGGGATCTGAAGGCCCGGGGCGTGGGTATCATCTTCGTCACACACTTTTTGGAGCAGGTCTATGCGGTCAGCGACCAGATCACGGTCCTACGCAACGGCGAGCTGGTGGGCGAATACCTGGTCAAGGAGCTGCCCCAGGTGCAGCTGGTGGAAAAGATGATCGGCAAGGACATCGAGGACCTGGCGGTCATCAAAAAGAATGACCCCGCCGCCGACACCCACAAGGAGATTTTCTACGCGGCGAAGGGCCTCTCCAGCACTGAAAGCCGCCCCTTCGACTTCCACATCGCCAAGGGCGAGGTCAACGGTTTCACCGGCCTGCTGGGCTCCGGCCGCAGCGAGAGCGTCCGCGCCATCTTCGGGGCCGACCCGGTCACGGGGGGCTCCGTCCAGGTGAACGGCAAGAGCACGAAGATCGCCAAGCCCCTGGACGCCATGAAACAGGGCATCGGGTACCTTCCGGAGGACCGCAAGCGGGACGGCATCATCGCGGATCTGTCCGTGCGGGACAACATCATCCTTGCCCTGCAGGTCATCCGGGGCATGGGTCACCCCATCTCCCGCGCGAAGGCGGAGGCCTTCGCCGACGAATACATCAAGGCGCTCAATATCAAGACCGCCTCCGCCGATACGCCCATCAAATCGCTTTCCGGCGGCAATCAGCAGAAGGTGATCGTGGCGCGCTGGCTGTTGACGCACCCTCAGTATCTGATCCTGGACGAGCCCACCCGCGGCATCGACGTGGGCACCAAGACGGAGATCCAGAAGCTGGTGCTGAAGCTCTCCGAAGAGGAGATGAGCATCACCTTCATCTCCTCCGAGATCGAGGAGATGCTGCGCACCTGCTCCCGCCTGATCGTCATGCGGGATCGGAACACCGTGGGCGAGCTCACCGGCGAGGAGCTGACCCAGGAGCGCGTCATGCACACCATTGCGGGAGGAAAAGACTAACATGAAACAGAAACGCTTCCTTGCGAATTATTCTCAGCTTTTGATCCCCCTGATCGCCATTTTGCTGCTGGTGATCTTCAATCTGTTCCGGGATCCTGGCTTTTTCTCCGTGGGCCTGTCCACCAACAACAACGGCGACCCCGTGCTGCAGGGCAACCTCATCTCGATCCTCAACGGCGCATCGGAGCTGGTCATCCTCTCCATGGGCATGACGCTGGTGACCGCGGCCTCCGGCGGACAGGATATTTCGGTGGGCGCCCTCGCTGCCATCGCGGGCAGCGTCTTCGTGAAGGTCCTCAAGGGCGGCGACATCACCATCCTCACGGTGCTCGGCGCGTTCCTCGCCTGCTGCGCGGTGGCCATGGCCTTCGGCGCGTTCAACGGCTCGCTGGTGTCATTCTTTAAGATCCAGCCCATGATTGCGACGCTGATCCTATTCACCTGCGGCCGCAGCATCGCCTACTGGATCAACGGCGGCGCGACGCCCACGGTGGCCAGCCCCATCCTCAACGCGCTGGGCAGCTTCATCCCCGGCATCCCGGTCCCGACGCCGATTTTGATCGTCATCCTGATGGGCATCCTCTTCTCCCTGCTGTTTCGCTTCACCACCCTGGGGCTCTACATCCAGACGGTGGGCATCAACCAGAGCGCGGCCCGGCTCAACGGCATCAACTCCGTGGGCATCAAGCTCCTGTCCTTCATCCTGCTGGGCGCCTGCTGCTCGGTGGCCGGCATGATCGGCGTGAGCCGCCTGGGGCTCATCAACCACGAGACGCTGCTCATCAACATCGAGATGGACGCCATCCTGGCCGTGGCCATCGGCGGCAACAGCCTGGGCGGCGGCAAGTTCAAGATGCTGGGCTCCGTCCTGGGCGCCTACGCCATCCAGGCGCTGACCATCACCCTCTACGCCATGAAGGTCCCCTCCACAGACGTGAAGGCCTACAAGGCCGTAGTCATCGTCCTGCTGGTGGTCATGGGGTCCCCGGTGGTGAAGGAGTGGGCCAGCCGGATCTGGAAGAAGCTGACCAGCAAGCAGGAGATCAGCGTACGGAAGGAGGCGGCGTAACATGGCCAACCCGAAGAACAACGCCCCCGTCCGCCGCAGGGAGCCCATCACGGATACCCAGCTGCTGATGACCATCACCATCTGCATCTTCGTGTGCATGTACGTGCTGGCCCTGCTGATCTGGGGCGGCGGCTTCAAAAAGCCCCAGATGATCTTTGATATACTCAACGACAACGCCTTCCTTATCATCGTCTCCTGCGGGCTGACCATCGTGATGATCACCGGCAGCATCGACATCTCCGTGGGCGGTGTGACGGCCCTGGTCGCCATGGTGGGCGTCATGATCCTCAACGGCAATCTGAGTCTCTACAACGGTCTCATCACCGCCCTGGGCCTGTCCGAGAGCTGGCGCATCGTGTTCGCCCTGATCACGGCGCTGCTCATCGGCCTCGCCTTCGGCACGGTGCAGGGCTTTTTGATCGCCCATCTGCAGATCCAGCCCTTCATCATCACCCTGGCGGGCATGTTCTTTGCCCGGGGCATGATCACCATCGTCAGCGTCGATCCCCAGAAAGCCACCCAGAATCTCATGGACATCCTGCAAAAGCGTATTGAGATCCCCTGGCTGGGTTCGGTCAACAAGCGGGGCGTGCTGATCCCGGCCAAGATGGAGATCGGCGTGGTCGTCGCCCTGGTCATCGTGGTGCTGGTGTTCTTCCTGCTGCGCAAGACCAAGCTGGGCCGCAGCTTCTACGCGGTGGGCGGCAACCAGCAGAGCGCCCTGATGCTGGGCGTGAACGTGCGTCGGTCGCGCTTTATGGCGCACCTGATCAGCGGCCTGTTGAGCGGCATCGCGGGCTTCGTCTTCATGATGCACACCGGCGCAGGCAACGCCACCAACGCCACCGCCGCGGAGATGAACGCCATCGCCTCCTCCATCATCGGCGGGACGCTGCTCACCGGCGGCGTCGGCAACGTGGTCGGCACCTTCTTCGGCGTGCTGACGTTGAATACCATCAAGTCCATCGTGACCACATCCGGTTTGCGCGATCCCTGGTGGCAGAGCATCACCACCGGCGCGATGCTGTGCTTCTTCATCCTGCTGCAGAGCGTGGTCCTGATGCGGAAAAACAGAAAAAATGGTAAGAAATGACAGACGGGAGGAAAAATGATATGAAGCGTGAATTTTGGTTCGTCGTAGGGTCCCAGTTCCTGTACGGTCCGGAGGTCCTGGTGACCGTGGAGAAGCGCGCCAGGGAAATGGCGGCGGAGCTCAGCAAGGTGCTGCCCTACCCGCTCATTTACAAGGTGACCGCCAAGACCAACAAGGAGATCACCGACGTGGTGAAGGAGGCCAACTTCCGGGACGAGTGCGCGGGCATTGTCACCTGGTGCCACACCTTCTCCCCCTCCAAGATGTGGATCGACGGCCTTCGGGACCTGAACAAGCCCTGGTGCCACTTCGCCACCCAGTACAATAAGGAGATCCCCAACGAGGAGATCGACATGGACTTCATGAACCTGAACCAGGCCGCCCACGGGGACCGGGAGCACGGCTTCATTGGCGCGCGGCTCCGCAAGCCCCGGAAGGTCATCGCGGGCTACTGGCAGAACCCGGACGTGCACAAGCGCATCGGCGACTGGATGAAGGCCGCCGTGGGCGTGGCCGTCAGTAAGGACATGAAGGTCATGCGCTTCGGGGACAACATGCGGGAGGTGGCCGTCACCGAGGGCGATAAGGTGGAGGCCCAGATCCAGCTGGGCTGGCAGGTGAACACCTGGGCCGTGGGCGATCTCGTGAAGGAGATGAACGCCGTCACCGAGGCGGAGATCGACGCCCTGGTGAAGGAGTACGAGGCCGCCTACGACGTGGCCACCGACAACATCGCCGCCATCCGCTATCAGGCGAAGGAGGAGATCGCCATTCGTAAGATGATGGACCGGGAGGGCTGCAAGGCCTTCTCCAACACCTTCCAGGACCTGTACGGTATGGAGCAGCTCCCCGGCCTCGCCAGCCAGCACCTTATGGCCCTGGGCTACGGCTACGGCGGCGAAGGCGACTGGAAGGTAAGCGCCCTGACCGCCATCCTGAAGGCCATGGGCAAGGACGGCAACGGCGCCTCCGCCTTTATGGAGGACTACACCTATCATCTTGTCGAGGGGAAGGAGTATTCCCTGGGCGCCCACATGCTGGAGGTCTGCCCCTCCCTGGCGGCGGGCAAGCCCCGGATCGAGACCCACCACCTGGGCATCGGCATGAACGAGAAGGACCCCGCCCGGCTGGTGTTCGAAGGCAAGGCCGGTCCCGCCCTGGTGACGACCCTCATCGACATGGGCGGCCGGTTCCGGCTCATCGTGCAGGATATTGAATGCGTGAAGCCCATCCTGCCCATGCCCAACCTGCCGGTGGCCCGGGTCATGTGGCGGGCCATGCCCGACCTCACCACGGGCGTGGAGTGCTGGATCACGGCGGGCGGCGCCCACCACACGGTGCTGAGTTATGACGTGTCCGCAGAGATGCTCCGCGACTGGGCCCGGATGATGGACATCGAGTTCGTCCATATCACCAAGGACACGACGCCCGAGAAGCTGGAAGAGGAACTGCTGGTCAAGGACCTGATCTGGAAGCTCAAGTAAGGAGGGCGTATGGACCTTTCAAAAACTGTCCTGGGCATCGAGCTGGGCAGCACCCGCATCAAGGCGGTGCTGATCGACGAAAAGCACCGCCCCATCGCCTCCGGCGACTTTGAGTGGGAGAACCAGCTGAAGGACGGCATCTGGACCTACCCCATGGACCTGGTCCATGAGGGCCTGCGGACCTGCTTCGCCAACCTGAAAGCCGACGTAAAGGCGAAATACGGCGTGGAATTGACCACCGTGGGCGCCCTGGGCATATCCGCCATGATGCACGGCTATCTGCCCTTCGATGCGAACGGGAAGCAGCTCGCCGAGTTCCGCACCTGGCGCAACACCATCACCGGCCAGGCGGCGGAAAAGCTGACGGCCCTGTTCGGGTTCAACATCCCCCAGCGATGGAGCATCGCCCATCTCTATCAGGCCATCCTCAACGGCGAGGCCCATGTGAAGGATATTGCGTTCCTCACCACCCTGGCGGGCTGCATCCACTGGCAGCTCACCGGCCAGAAGGTCATGGGCGTGGGCGAGGCCAGTGGCATGTTCCCCATCGACAGCAAGACGCTGGACTACGACGAGGGCATGCTCCAAAAGTTCCACGCGTTGACCGGCATCGATCTTAGGGCCATCCTGCCCAGGGTCCTGCCCGCGGGAGCAAGCGGCGGCACCCTGACCGAGGCCGGGGCCCGGTTCCTGGACCCCACCGGCGCCCTGCAAGCGGGCATCCCCGTGGCCCCCTGCGAGGGGGACGCGGGCACCGGCATGGTCGCCACCAACTCCGTCCGAGTGCGGACGGGCAACGTCAGCGCGGGCACGTCGGACTTCGCCATGATCGTCACGGACAAGCCCCTGAGCGTCCACCGGGAGATCGACATGGTCACCACGCCGGACGGCCTCCCCGTGGCCATGGTCCACTGCAACAACTGCACCTCGGACATCAACGCCTGGGTGAACCTGTTCGGGGAGTATTCGGCGCTCATGGACCAGCCGGTGGACAAGGGCCGGCTGTTCTCGAAGCTCTTCGAGGCCGCTTTGGACGGCGACAAGGACTGCGGCGGCCTGCTCTCCTACAACTACTTCTCCGGCGAGGGCGTCACCGATCTGGACGAGGGGCGGCCCCTGTTCCTCCGCACGCCCGACGCCCGCTTCACCCTCTCGAACTTCATGCGGACCCATTTGTTGTCCGCCCTCGCTACCCTCAAGATCGGTCTCGACATCCTGACCCAAAATGAGCAGGTGGCCATCGACAAACTCTACGGCCACGGCGGCTTCTTCAAGACCCCCGAGGTGGGCCAGCGGCTGCTGTCCGCGGCGGTGGGCGCGCCGGTGTCCGTCATGGAGACCGCGGGCGAGGGCGGCCCCTATGGCATGGCTCTGCTGGGAGCCTATATGCTGTGGAAGGACGCGGGCGAAAGTTTGCCGGACTACCTGGACAGCAAGGTCTTCGCCGAGGCCAGGTCCTCCACCCTTATGGCGGACGCCGCCGATATAGCTGGCTTCAACGCCTTCCTGGCCCACTATAAGCAGGCGCTGCCCCTGGAGCGGACGGCGACGGAGGTGTTCTGATGCTGGAACAGCTGAAACAGCGGGTGCTGGAAGCTAATCTCCTCCTGCCCCACTATGACCTGGTGACCTTCACCTGGGGCAACGTCAGCGGCATCGACCGAGAGAGCGGCCTGGTGGTCATCAAGCCCTCGGGCGTGCCCTATGAGGGCATGACCGCCGAGGACATGGTGGTGGTGGATCTAAATGGCCAGGTGGTGGAGGGCAAGTGGAAGCCCAGCAGCGACACGGCTACCCATGTGGAGCTCTATAAGGCGTTCCCGAACATCGGCGGCGTGGTCCATACCCATTCGAGCTACGCCACCAGCTGGGCCCAGGCGGGCCGGGACATCCCCTGCTACGGCACCACCCACGCGGACTATTTCTACGGCCCCATCCCCTGCCTCCGATGCCTCACCCAAGAGGAGATCGACCAGGCCTACGAGCGCAACACGGGCCTCCTGATCGTCTCGGAGTTCGCGCGCCAGGGCCTGGACCCCGCCGCCGTGCCCGGGTGCCTATGCAAGAACCATGGCCCCTTCGCCTGGGACAAGGACCCCATGGAAGCGGTCCATAACGCCGTGGTCATGGAGGAATGCGCCAAGATGGCCTACCGCACGGAGCTGATCGACCCCCAGGTCCAGCCAGCCCCCCAGGCCCTTCAGGACAAGCACTACTTCCGCAAGCACGGCAAAAACGCCTACTACGGCCAGGGCTGATCCTCTCCGCTTCCCTTTCGACGTCTCAACGGGAAAGTCAAGCAACACAAAGAAATACCGTGATTCGGGGCGTTTTCAGATCATGCAGGATCTGAGAACGCCCTCCTTCTTTGCCGATCATCGTCATTCCCGCTTCGATTTATCCTTTTCTCTCATCATGTGCGCTGCGATACAGGCAGGCCAAGGGAGACGCTTTCGCAAACGGTTTCGCAAATCGAAAGACTTTTGAGGATAAAGCCGAGAAACTATGCGAAAAGATATTGAAATACGTCCATTATTATGGCTCGACGATGAAATTTTGAGGGAAACAGCTGTTTGACCAGGCCTGTTCAGCGATACAAAAATCTTCAGAAGCAAAGAAAATGTTAATTATTTATGATAAACCCCTTGATTTTTTTCGCATAAAGGGGGTGTTCCCGTGGTTTCCATGAAAGACATCGCGCTTCGCTGCGGCGTCTCCGTGAGCACGGTGAGCAAGGCCCTTAACGGTCGAGGGGATGTGGGTGAAGCGAAGAAGGAGCAGATCCTCGAAGCAGCGAAGGTGCTGGGCTATACCGCCAATTCCGCTGCGCGCGCCCTGAAGACCAACCGGACCTACAGCATCGGGATCGTTTTTACAGATCTGTCAAACAGCGGCTTCATGCACGAATATTTTGCTTCCATGCTCAACTACTTTAGGATGGAGGCGGAGCGCCGCGGATATGACATCACGTTCATCAGTGAGAACATGGGGCCTGCCAACGCCGGATACCTGCAGCACGCCCGGGCCCGGGGCCTGGACGGGGTCGCGATCATCTGTGCGGACTTCTTCGACCCCA
The DNA here is from genome assembly GCA_902761365.1 of uncultured Eubacteriales bacterium. GTDB lineage: Bacteria > Bacillota > Clostridia > Christensenellales > CAG-138 > RUG472. The sequence goes on from CACWJZ010000009.1 coordinate 30,802, forward strand.
TGATCCAGGAGCTGGCCCGTTCCGATCTTCCCATCATCAGCCTGGACCACGCCTTCAACAATCGGGCGGCCATCCTCTCCGACAACATGCGCGGGATGGAATCCCTCGTCCGATATGTGTACGGCAAGGGACACCGCCGTATCGCCTATATCCACGGAAATCCTACGGCCGTGACGGAAAACCGGCTGACAGGCTTCTACCGCGCATGTGAAGCGCTGGGGCTTGCGATACCCAACGAATACGTTGTCGAATGCGAGTACCATGAGCCGGTCAGCTGCCACGAGGCGACCAAGCGGCTGCTGGCTCTGCCGGAAAGGCCCACCTGCATCCTCTTCTCCGACGATTACGCCTACATTGGCGGGATCAACGCCATCTATGAGGCAGGTCTTCGGGTCCCGGAGGACATTTCCATCGTCGGATACGACGGCATCCATATGGCCAAGATGGTCAGTCCCAAACTGACCACATGGCAGCAGAACACCGTAGAGCTGGGCAGGATAGCTGCCGAACAGCTCATCGAAAGGATAGAGCATCCCCGCACCACGCTGCCGAAGCACATCACCGTGCAGGGGCGGCTTCTCGAAGGGGAAACGGTCCGGCAACTGGGCTGACATACAGACGGAGGGAAAAGGACGTATGACGCGCGAACGGGCGAGACAACTTGCTGAAGCACTGGTCGGCCGCATGACCGTGGAGGAAAAGGCCGGACAGCTTCGCTTTGACGCGCCTGCCATCGAGCGGCTGGGGATTCCCGCCTACAACTGGTGGAACGAGGGGCTGCACGGCCTGGCCCGGGGCGGCACCGCTACCAGCTTCCCCCAGGCCATCGGCCTCGCCGCCATGTTCGACGAAGAGCTCATGGAGAAGGTCGCTTCCGTGATCTCCGACGAGGCAAGGGCTAAATACAACGCCCTCTCCCGAGAGGGGGACCGAGACATCTATCATGGCCTGACCCTGTGGTCGCCCAATGTGAACATCTTCCGCGATCCGCGCTGGGGCCGCGGCCAGGAGACCTACGGGGAGGACCCGACGCTCACCGCGCGGCTGGGGCGCGCCTTCGTCCGCGGGCTGCAGGGCAAGGGCGAAACTTTGAAGGTTGCCGCCTGCGCCAAGCACTTTGCGGCCCACAGCGGTCCCGAGGCCCTTCGACACGGGTTCGATGCCCGCGTATCGGAGAAGGATCTGGAGGAAACCTATCTCCCAGCATTCCGCGCCCTGGTGGACGAGGGCGTGGAGGCCGTCATGGGCGCCTACAACCGACTCAACGGGGAGCCCTGCTGTGCGAGCTCCTATCTTATGGGAAAGCTTCGCGGGAAATGGGGCTTTCAGGGGCACTTCGTTTCCGACTGCTGGGCGATCCGGGACTTCCACGAAAACCATGGTGTGACCGCCGCGCCGACGGAGTCCGTTCAGCTGGCGCTGAAATTGGGCTGCGACCTCAATTGCGGCTGCACCTATCAGCATATCCTGCGCGCTCTGGAGCTGGGCATGATCTTAGAGGAGGAGGTCACGCGCTCCGCCGTGCGGCTGTTTACGACCCGGTTCCTGCTGGGCGTGCTGGACGAAGAGGGCAGCGAATACGATTCCCTTCCCTATGGGCTGATCGAATGCCCCGAGAGCCTGGCACTGGCGCATAAGGCCGCGCTGGAGAGCTGTGTGCTCTTGAAAAACAGTGGACTGCTGCCCCTCGATACGGATTCATGCGGAACGATCGGCGTGATGGGGCCCAACGCCAACAGCCGCACCGCGCTGATCGGCAACTATCACGGCACCGCCTCCCGCTATGTCACGGTCCTCGAAGGGATCCAGGACTATGTGGGCGACAGATGCCGCGTGCTCTATTCCCAGGGATGCGCCCTTTGCGCGGATCGGGTGGAACCCCTGGCGCAGCCCAACGACCGCCTGGCGGAGGCCATCGCCGTGGCCAAAGCAAGCGACACGGTGATCCTGGTGCTGGGCCTCGACGAGACGTTGGAAGGCGAGGAGGGCGACACCGGGAACAGCTACAGCTCCGGCGACAAGGAGGACCTGTTCCTGCCCCAGGCGCAGCGGGCCTTGCTGGACGGCGTCCTGGCCGTGGGCAAGCCGACGGTGGTGATCCTGCTGGCCGGAAGCGCCATCGATCTTGCTTCGGCCCAGGAGAAGGCCGACGCCATACTCCTCGGCTGGTACCCAGGCGCTGGCGGCGGAAGGGCCGTGGCGGAGCTTCTGTTCGGAGAGGCGTCCCCCTCCGGGAAGCTGCCCGTCACCTTCTACCGCAACGAAGCGCTGGCGGATATGCCCGCCTTCACCGACTACGCCATGGCCGGGCGGACGTATCGATACTACCGGGGCGAACCCCTCTACCCCTTCGGCTACGGACTGAGCTACGGCGATTGCCAGGTGACCGCGCTTTCGGCCGACCGGACGCGCGCCCGGGTCACCGTCGTCAACCGGGGGGCTCGAGATACCGAAGAGGTGCTCCAGCTGTATCTGCGCGACGAGGAGAGCCCCTTCGCGCCGCCGAATCCCATCCTCTGCGGCTTCCAAAGGGTCTTCCTGGCGGCAGGCGACGAGAAGACGCTGTCGGTCCCCCTGGACGAAGAAGCCTTCACCGTCGTCACCGATGGTGGAGACCGCATTCCCGGCAGCGGGAAATGGATGCTCTATGCCGGCTTCGGCGGGCCGGACCCGCGCACGGAGGCGCTCACAGGCCGAAAAGCCTGCGCGGTGCCCCTCCGCATCACCCCGTAAGACTTTGGGCAGACCGCACCGATCCTTATGGACTCGGGACGGTTCGGTCCTCACCCAGATCTTAATACACAACGCAACCAACAGGAACCACTAAAAATCAAGGAGGAAAGTCACATGAAAAAGATCGTATCCCTGGCACTCGCTCTCTGCATGGTCCTCGCGCTGGTCGTTATCGCGAACAAGCCCGCGGCCGCGGCGGAAGAAACCGTCCTGAAGCTCTGGTGTATCGCTACTGAGTCCGACGCGAACCGTCCTGCCTACCTGCAGGCCATCGCAGATTACGAGGCTGCCAACCCCGGCATCAAGATCGAGCTGGAAGCCTTTGAGAACGAGTCCTACAAGACCAAGATCAAGGCCGCGATGATGGGCGGTGACACCGAAGATCTGCCCGACATCTTCTTCTCCTGGTCCGCCATGCTGTCCACCACCACCTACGAAGGCAAGCACTTTGGCGTGCCCACCACCTTCAACATCGTCGCTCTGTATGCCAACATGGACCTGCTGGCCGAAGTTGGCTATGACCATGTGCCCGAGACCTATGAAGAGCTGACCGCCTGCTGCGACGCGCTGCTCGCCAAGGGCATCATCCCCTTCGGCTGCGCCGGCAAGGAGACCTGGTGCGTGACCGAGTACCTGGAGCCCATCATCATCAAGACCATCGGCTACGAGGCCCTCAACAAGATCTTCGCCGGTGAAGCCACCTGGAACGATCCTGACATCGCCGGTGCCGTCACCACCTTCCAGGAGATGATCAACAAGGGTTACTTCGATCCCGCCGGCGCCGCTCTCGGCAACGACGAGACCAAGGCCAACTTCCTCGCTGGCAAGACCGCCTTCTATCAGAACGGTTCCTGGAACACCGGTGAAGTTGCCAACGCCAGCTTCAAGTCCGGCGTCGGTCTGTTCCCGGTCATGAACGCCGATCGTTCTTCCTACTATCAGACCATCGGCGGCCCCTCCGACGTGCTGGCTGTCTGCGCGACTTCCAAGAACGTTGACGCCGCTGCCAAGGCTGCTGTGGAGCTCGGCAAAGAGATCTGCCACTACAACTACCTCAACGCCGTGGGCATGCCCGCCTGGATCCCCTACTATGACACCAGCTCCCTGTCCCCCCTGATGGTCGACATCGCTGGCCTCGTTGGCAAGTGCGAAGGCCTGGTCCTCTTCGGCGATACCGCCATGGCCGCTGATCCCGCGCAGACCTACCTCAGCTATGTGGCTCTGGTCTACGGCGGCGAGATCGACGGTCCTGGCTTCGTCGCTGGTCTCACCAACGACCTCGGCTGATCCTGACGCTCGTTCCCATTCACACCTGATGTAACTGACCAAGACGGCACCTCTCCTGTTCTTCGGCATATCGAGAGGTGCCGTCCCCCCCTTTCGTTTGGAGGATACCGGCTATGCAACGGATGTACAGCAAAAAAGTCTATATCCTGATATTTCTCCTTCCGGCACTGATCCTTTTCTGCGGCGTGCTCATCGCGCCCATCGGCGCCTCGGCCTATTACAGCCTGTTCAACTGGAACGGGCTCGGCGCTAAGGTCTTTATCGGATTGAAGAACTACAAGGAGCTATTCACCAGCAACGCCATCGGCTTCATGAAAGCGCTGCGCAACTCCCTGCTGCTGGCCGGACTGTCGGTCTTTCTCCAGCTGCCTCTGGCGCTGGGCCTGGCGCTCACCCTGGGCAAGAGGGTCAAGGGCGAGAGGCTCTTCCTTTCCGTCTATTTTATGCCGGTGTTGATCTCCACCGTCGTTATCGGCCAGCTCTGGTTGAAGATCTACAACCCGGATTACGGTATTTTGAACGTTTTTCTCCGCTCGATCGGTCTTGAAAACTGGACCAGGATCTGGCTCGGCACGAAAAAGACCGCCCTGGGCGCGGTGTTCGTGCCGACCCTGTGGCAGTATGTGGGCTATCACATGCTGCTGCTCTATGCGGGCGTCAAGAGCGTGCCGCCGGAGCTCCGGGAAGCCGCCATGCTGGACGGCGCGACCGACGGGCAGGTCAACCGGTACATCGTGCTGCCGTACATCAAGCCCATCATCCGCATCAGCGTGATCTTTGCGGTGACCGGCTCCCTCAAGTCCTTCGACCTTATCTATGTTTTGACCAACGGCGGCCCGCTGCATTCCACAGAGGTGCCGAGCACCTTGATGATCAACATGCTCTTTTTGCGCAACCGCTACGGCATGGGCAGCGCCATCGCCGTGCTGCTGATCGTTCTCTGCTTCGGCTTTGCGCTGCTGATCAGCGCGATCTTCAGAGAGGAGAAGTGAGACCATGAGAAACAACTCCAAAGCTGCGCGCGTCGTTATCTATATCGGGCTGGTCCTCTGGATGCTGGTCAACCTGTTCCCGGTCTATTGGATGTTCACCTTCTCCCTGAAGAGCAATCCGGAGATATTCGGCGAAAACGTCATCGGGCTCCCGAAGGAGTGGCTGTGGTCGAACTACAGCAGCGCTCTTAAAACGGGGAACATGGCCAGGTACTTCCTGAACAGCACCATCGTGGCCGTCGCCACGATCCTCATCACCCTTGGGGTGGCGCTCATGGCCACCTTTGCGCTCACCCGGTTGATCTGGAAGCGCCGCAAGACCCTGAACAAATTTTTCATGCTGGGTCTCACCATACCGATCCACGCCTCCATCGTGCCGGTGTATGTGACCTTGTCCCGCCTGCATATGCTCAATACCTATTGGGCCCTCATCATCCCCTATTCCGCGTTCTCGCTTTCCATGGCCATCCTGGTCTGCACGGGATTTATGAACGAAATCCCGCGGGATCTGGACGAATCCGCCTGCATCGATGGCTGCAGCGTCTGGGGGATCTTCTTTAAAATCATCTGCCCCATGATGAAGCCCGCCGTGGCGACCGTGGGTATCTATACCTTCCTGCAGTGCTGGAACGAGCTGATGTTCGCCAACATCTTCATCAGCAAGTCTGCGCTTCGAACGCTCCCGGTAGGCGTCCAGGCCCTTTCCGGGCAGTATACCACCGAATGGGGTCCCATCGGCGCCGCGTTGGTGCTGGCTACCTTCCCGACCCTGTTCATCTACATCTTCCTGAGCAAGAAGATCCAGGAGAGCTTCATCGCCGGCGCCATCAAAGGATAAGCCCCGCCCTACTTTCCTGACTTCGACATGCTTTGGGACAAGCTCTATCACAGCTACCTCGTCAAACGAAAGGGGGGACATTGCATGCAGTATATCGGTATCGACCTGGGCACCAGCGCGGTTAAAATCCTGCTGGTGGACGAGAAGGGGACCATTTTGAACACGGTGAGCCGGGAGTACCCCCTGTATTTCCCCCATCCCGGCTGGTCGGAGCAGGACCCTGTGGACTGGTGGACCGCGGTGCAGGACGGCGTCCAGGCGCTGCTGACCGGCTTTGACGCCGCGAAGGTGGCGGGCATCGGCTGCGGCGGCCAGATGCACGGCCTGGTGGCCCTGGACGCGCAGGACGAAGTCATCTGCCCCGCCATTCTCTGGAACGACGGGCGGACCGCGGAAGAGACGGACTGGCTCAACGCTGAGATCGGCAAGGGAAAGCTGTCGGAACTGACCGCCAACATCGCCTTTGCCGGGTTCACCGCGCCGAAACTCCTGTGGATGCGGAACAAGGAGCCGGAGAACTTCGCCCGGATAAGCAAGGTCATGCTGCCCAAGGACTATATCAATTATCGGCTCACCGGCGTCCATGCCTGCGACTACTCCGATGCTTCCGGCATGCTGCTCCTGGACGTGGCGCATCGGCGCTGGTCGAAGGAGATGCTGGACATCTGCGGCATGAAGGAAGCGCAGATGCCGAAGCTCTTCGAGAGCTATGAACCCATCGGCACCGTGAAGCCCGAGGTCGCCCAATCGCTGGGCTTGCCGGAAAACGTGAAAGTCGTTGCTGGAGCTGGCGACAACGCCGCCGCAGCCGTGGGCACCGGCGTGGTGGGAGAGGGCGGCTGCAATATCTCCCTGGGCACCAGCGGCACGATCTTCATCTCCTCCAAATCTTTCGGCGTAGACCCCCACAACGCCCTGCACGCCTTCTGCCATGCGGACGGGGGCTGGCACCTCATGGGCTGCATGCTCAGTGCTGCCAGCTGCAACAAGTGGTTCTGCGAGGACATTCTAAATATCTCGGACTATGCGGCCGAGCAGACGGCCATCACCGACGATAAGCTGGGCCGCAACCGGGTCTTCTTCCTCCCCTACCTCATGGGCGAACGGAGCCCCATCAACGACACGGACGCCAGGGGCACCTTCGTGGGCCTGTCCATGGACAGCGCCCGGGCCGACATGGTCCAGGCGGTGCTGGAGGGCGTGGCCTTTGCCCTCCGGGACAGCTTCGAGGTGGCCAAGGCCATCGGTCTGGCCATCGACCGCTCCCGCCTCTGCGGCGGCGGCGCCAAGAGCCCCCTGTGGCGGAAGATCCTGGCCAACGTTTTGAACATCCCCCTGGACATCCCCCAGACCGAGGAGGGCCCGGGCTACGGCGGGGCCATGCTGGCCATGGTGGGGACCGGCGCCTATACGAGCGTCCAGGCCTGCGCCGACGCCCTCTGCCATGTGCGGGAGACGGTATCGCCCGATCCCGCCATCGCCACCCGGTACGAAGCCCAGTACCGCAAGTTCCAGAAGATTTATCCCACCATGAAGGACCTGTTTCAGAATATCAAATAAAGGAGATATACCATGAAAGAGATTTTTGAGAACATTCCCGTCATCCCCTACGAGGGACCCCAGAGCAAGAACCCCCTGGCCTTCAAGTTCTACGACGCTGACCGCGTAGTCCTGGGCAAGCCCATGAAGGAGCACCTGCCCTTCGCCATGGCCTGGTGGCACAACCTGTGCGCCGGCGGCACGGACATGTTCGGTCGGGACACGGCAGACAAGTCCTTCGGCGCGGAGAAGGGCACCATGGCCCACGCCAAGGCCAAGGTGGACGCGGGCTTCGAGTTCATGAAGAAGCTGGGCGTCAAGTACTTCTGCTTCCATGACGTGGACCTGGTCCCTGAGGCGGACGACATCAAGGAGACCAACCGGCGCCTGGACGAAATCAGCGACTACATCCTGGAGAAGATGCAGGGCACCGACATCAAGTGCCTGTGGGGTACGGCCAACATGTTCGGCAATCCCCGCTTCATGAACGGTGCGGGCTCCTCCAACAGCGCGGACGTGTTCTGCTTCGCCGCGGCTCAGATCAAGAAGGCTCTCGATCTGACCGTCAAGCTGGGCGGCCGGGGCTACGTGTTCTGGGGCGGCCGCGAGGGCTATGAGACCCTGCTCAACACCGACGTGAAGTTCGAGCAGGAGAACATCGCCAAGCTCATGCACCTGGCCGTAGAGTATGGCCGCAGCATCGGCTTCACCGGCGACTTCTACATCGAGCCCAAGCCCAAAGAGCCCATGAAGCACCAGTACGACTTCGACGCCGCCACCGCCATCGGCTTCCTCCGGCAGTACGGCCTCGACAAGGATTTCAAGATGAACATCGAGGCGAACCACGCGACTCTGGCCGGCCACACCTTCCAGCACGATCTGCGCATCAGTGCCATCAACGGCATGCTTGGTTCCATCGACGCCAACCAGGGCGACCTCTTACTGGGCTGGGACACAGACGAATTCCCCTTCAACGTGTACGAGGCCACCATGTGCATGTACGAGGTCCTGAAGGCGGGCGGCCTCACCGGCGGCTTCAACTTCGACGCCAAGACCCGCCGCCCCTCCTACACCCTGGAGGACATGGCCCACGCCTACATCCTGGGCATGGACACCTTCGCCCTGGGTCTTCTCAAGGCTGCGGCCCTCATCGAGGACGGCCGCATCGACCAGTTCGTCGCCGACCGCTACGCCTCCTATCGCACCGGCATCGGCGCCAAGATCCGCTCCGGTGAGACCACCCTCCAGGAGCTGGCCGAGTACGCCGCCGCCCTGGGCGCCCCCGCCCTCCCCGGCAGCGGCCGGCAGGAGTATCTGGAGAGCGTCGTCAACCAGATCCTGTTCAGCTGATTCTGCGGACGACGGCCCATACCCTGCCCTGACCATCCTCGCAGAGGAATGCGGGAAGGTCCCAACGATCCAATCAAAGACAGCCTGCCGTGAGGCAGGCTGTCTTTTGGTTCTCCATCGATGCTGGACTGCTCCCTCTGTCAGACATGTGACTTGCTGCTGACAAACGAAAGCAGTATATATTTGCGGGCTATTGCTTTGTTGCCGTTTTACTCCGGGAGGAGGATGATGAAGGTGAGATCGTCTATGCCGCTCTCGCCCTCCAGCAGGAAATTTGGAGAGAAACCCTCCTGGGTGTACAGGGCAAAAAACAGTTCAGATATACGGTCTATCCTTCAACCTCTTGCAGGGTAGGCATGGCGGGGATGGCGCCGTGGCGGCTGGTGGTGATGCTGGCCGCCTTGTTGGCAAAGGCCAGGATGCGCTCCAGTTCGGGAACGGTGAGCTCATCCAGAGAATTGAGCTTCACCAGCTGGGACAGGGCCGCCCCGAAGAAGGTGTCCCCGGAGCCGTTGGTGTCCCCCACCACGCAGGGCACTCCGGGCACATGGCCCGTGTGGCCGTCGAAGCGGTAGAAGGCGCCGTGGGCCCCCAGGGTCACCAGCACCAGCCGGACGCCCTGTTCGACCAGGCGGGCGCTGCCCTCCGCTGGGTCCGCAATGCCCGTGAGCAGGGGCAGCTCCTCGTCGGAGACCTTCAGGATGTCCACCAGGGGCAGGGGTCCCAGCATGGTCCGGATGGCCGTCTCTTCGTCCGACCACAGGCTGGCCCGGTAGTTGGGATCGTAGCTCACCCACGCGCCGCTGGCTTTGGCGGTCCTGGCCGCCTCCAGGGTGGCGGTCCGGGCGGGCTCCGCCGTCAGGCTCACGCTGCCGAAGTGCAGGACCTTGGTACTGCCCAGCCGTTCCAGGGGCACATGGGCCATGGACAGGTTCACATCCGCGCTGGGGTCCCGGTAGAAGCTGAAGGTCCGCTCGCCCTTTTCGTCCAGGGCCACCACGGCCAGGGTGGTGCGCTCCTTCTCGTCCACGGACAGGCCGGACACGTCCACGCCGTTTTCGGCGAGGCAGCGCCGGAGATAGTCCCCAAAGCTGTCCCGACCCACCCGGCCGATAAAAGCGGTCCTGGCCCCCAGCCGGGAAGCCGCCACGGCCAAGTTTGCTGGCGCGCCGCCGGGGTTGGCGTCGAAGCGGGGGATGCCCTGCTCCGTCCAGCCCGATTGGGTGAGATCGATCAGCACTTCGCCGATGGTGGTGATGTCAGTCATGGTTCGTTTCCTCTTTCTTTGCTATTGCAATGGCGGGCGGCGCATCCGCCGTTTCCCTCTGTTCGATCATACCACACTCCTAACGATTTGGGAAGGCGTTTCGGGCCGCACAGCAAGGCTTTCCTCCGGGAATAAGGTGTGAACGGCTTCAGACGCGGATCTCCGCTTCGCTGTACAGCACGGCGTGGCCACCGATGCGGACCCTATCGCCCCGATCCTCGCAGTACAGGACCCCGCCCCGCGGGGAAGCCTGATAGGCGGTCATTTTAGTCTTGCCCAGGCGCTTCGCCCAGTAGGGGATCAGATTGCAGTGGGCGGACCCGCAGACCGGGTCCTCGTTGATCTTGAGCTTGGGGAAGAAGGTCCGGGACACGAAATCATAGGTCCGGGACGGCGCGGTGATGAACAATCCCAACTCCCCCTCCAGGGCTGAGATCGCTGCGTAATCGGGAATATAATCCCGGACGCTTTGCTCGTCCTCCAGCACCAGGATCAAGTCCCGATCCACGTAGGCCTGGGCGGGCAGACCGTGGACCAGCTGCCGCATCTGTGTCGTGAACGGCACCGGGCGCGGCATCCGGGAAGGGAAATCCAGCTCCAGCAGCTCATCCGCTTTGCGGACCCGCAGCTCCCCACTGAGAGAGGTGAAGACCAGCTCCTCCGCCTGGGGATCGAAGAACCGGGTCAGCACAAAGGACGTGGCCAGCGTGGCGTGGCCGCACAGGTCCACCTCCGCCCCGGGCGTGAACCAGCGGATATGGTACCTCTCCCCCTCCCGCACCATGAAGGCGGTCTCGGACAGGTTGTTCTCGATGGCGATTTGCTGCATGAGCTCGTCCGAGAGCCATGCCTCCATGACGCAGACCGCCGCCGGGTTTCCGTGAAAAACGCGCTTCGTGAAGGCGTCCACGATATATTGCTTCATTCAGATCGACCTCCTTGCCGGGAAAACCCGGGGCATAGTATGGAAAGGGACTCCCTGAGCCGCTGGTGCTTTACCAGCGTGGCGTCGAACCGCACGCTCCGAAAGGCCATCTGCATGATGGGCCCAGAGGCAAAGGCGCAGATCAGCGTGCCGATCCCCACCGGGCCGCCCAGAAGCCAACCGATCAGGGTGGCGGACCCCAGCAGCGCGATGCTGACGGCGCCGATGGGGACGCGCCTGGCGCGCTTGGCGAGCCCCACCAGGAGCGTGTCCCGGGGCCCGCAGCCCAGGGCGGCCAGCATATACGCCCACTGGGTGTACGCCAGGATCACCAGCCCCGCCAGCATGACGGGGATCCCCGTGAACGGCGAGGCGCAGGGCGGCACGAGGCCGAGCCAGTTGAAAAAATCCACCGATTTGCCCACCACCACGGCGTCGATGAACATGGCGACGCCGATGGGCTCCCGCATCAGCACGTCGATGCCCAGGATCGTCAGCGACACGGTCACGGAGGCGGTGCCGTAGAGGATGCCCAGCGTCTTGGAGAAGCCCAAACTGAGCACGTCCCAGGGAGCCGCCCCTAAGTTGGCCTGGATGGTCAAATAGATCCCGAAGCCGTTCACAAAGAGACTGACGGCCGCCAGGAGCATGTTCAGCAGGATGCCCGTCCGTGTTCTGTTTTCCATGAGCCTGTGTGCCATCGCCCGTGTGTTCGCCCCTCGTTCGTCCTCGTTTCGACCGTTGTATTGTAGTATACCAGAGGCGCTGAACAAACACAATATAGGATCTGTTAGGAGCCGGTCACAAAAGCAAACAGGGCATCTTCAGGCGCACATGGCCTGAAAATGCCCCGGTTCGTGTATGCAATTGATCTATATCAGAGCCCTGTCTTGGTGTTGTAGGCCACGATGTCCACGCTGACGACGTTCTCCTCCTTGGCGAGGGCGCGCAGGGCGTCCAGCTGCTTATGGGTGAGCCGCAGCTCGGCAACGGTCTCCTGCAGGTCGCTGGTGGAGGAGCAGGATTTGATCTCGACCTTAGCGAGGATGGGCGAAAGGTCATGGAAGGAAACGTCCGCCTTGGTGCGCACCACCACCATGTACAGATCCCGCCGGGAGACCCGCCCCAGGAAGTACACCAGCAGGATGAGCACGCCGATGGCCAAGGACGCCAAAACGGAGATGAGCACGAAGCCGGCGCCGCAGATGATGCCGTTCACGATGGCCCAGAACATGAACACCGTGTCCATGAAATCCTTCACAGCCGTGCGGAAGCGGACGATGGACAGGGCGCCCACCATGCCCAGGGACAGCACCACGTTGGAGGAGATGGCCAAAATGACCACGGATGTCACCAGGCTCAGCACCATCAGCGATAAAGCAAAGCGCCGGGAGTAGAGCACGCCGGAGTAGGTCAGGCGATAAATCAGGATGATGTACAGGCTCAGGACGAAGCAAAGGCCCACGCAAAGCAGCAGGTGCTCCACGCTGACGGCGGACAGTTCCGTTGAAAACAGTTCAAAAATGCGATCCATACTAACCTCTTCTCTACAGTTTTTTATTCGATGCCATGGAGTCTGGCGTAGCTCAGGGCGAATTTGGAATAGGACTGCTGCTGCCGGGGGACGCTTTCCAGCACCCGGCCGATCATGGCCGGCAGCCGGTCGTCCGTCTTGATCTCCAGGATGGCCACGCCGTTTTCCAGCACCGGAAAGGGCGGCGGCAGGGGCGCCAGGAAGGTCGAGGGATTCCCGGCGTATATACTTGAATCGATGGTGATGCGCACGTTGTCCAGGGGAAAGACGAAGGGCTCCCGCCGGTACTCCACCGTGACGACAGGCACCAGCTTCCTTGCCTTGGCCTCCCCATAGAACGACTTGCACAGGGGGTCCTCTATGCTGAGGAGCGACTCGTATTCCCCCTGTTGCATGGCCTGGGCGACGGGCTCGTCCACCCTGGCCTGGGTCTTGCGGGTCATCTCCTCCAGCTTCTCCTTGCGCTCCAATCGGATGAAGGAGGTATCGCCGTTATAGAACCGGAGCCGATACTTACATCGCTCTCCCCAGCCGTCCACCTTCTCCCAGAAGGCATCGGCATTGGGCGTGTCGAAATACAGGCTGCGGATGCGGTACGCGCCGTGGACGGCCTGGCTGTCCACCCGCATAAGGGGCAGCAGCCGCGCCCGCAGGATCGTGGCGGTCGCCAGGCTGATGAGATATTTCTTTTCCGTACGGCACCCGTTCTGCATCCTGTTATCCCTTGAAATACTTGTTGTACTCCGCATCGCTCATCTTCAAAAACTTTTTCGCGCTGAGCTTCAGCTCCTTCACCCGGTCCGCCTGCAGCAGCCGCTCCATCTTGTTGTAGTTGTGCACGTAGGTGGCGGGCTGCATCTCCCAGCGCAAAAAGTGCCGGGTATACTCCGGCCGCACGGCATCGTCGTACCAGTGCAGCAGGGCCAGCACCTTCTCCTGTTGGAAGGTGTTCTCGCAATGGAAGGCCAGGCGCCGGAGGAACATGTCCCTGAACTCGCGGTTTTTCAAAAGAGCCTTCAGGAAGATGGACGTTTGGCCGTCCCCCAACACGGAGCCGAAGTCGGCCGCCCGCTTGAAGCCACATTCCACGTCGTAGAAGACGAAATGCCACCGCCCGTCCGTCTCCGTACTCTTGAAGTATCGCACGTTGCCGGAGATGTCCGTGTTCTTGCAGTACCCCTCGAATATGGCCCAGTCGATCAGATCCTCGAAGGCAAGATGGCTCTTGGCGTACTCATAGTACTCCTGCTTGGTCATGTCGTGCTTTTCCACATACTCCAGCAGTTGGTAGATCTCATATTGCCGATGGTTCGAGTACATATATCCCTTGAACAGGGTGATGCTGTCCGGATGGACCCCCAGCCGGTCCGCCAGCGTCTCCTCGGACAGGGATTCCATGAACTGATAGATGCCGTAATACTCCCCGTTGACGTACACCACGCAGGGCACGGAGTCCTGCACGAAGGTGGTGGACCGGTATGGCAGGGCCAGCTTCTGGATCAAAGGCTCCCGGTAGATGCCGTACTTGCTGTCGAGGCCGGCCCGTAGCAGGAGCTGGGGAAAGCTCTGCTGTTCACAGGTGTCCCCAAAGATGTCGTATCGAAGCCGCCCGCCGTATTGGCTCGAGAAGATGAGCTTGAAGGACTTCTGCTTCCGCGTCCGGGAGTGCTGGCCGCTGAGGCGGACGCCGCAGTCGTGGGTCACGGTCCCGTTGGCGTCCGTATACACGATACAGCCGTCCCGCTGCCAGGTCTCATTGGGATGGGAGTAGATGCCCTTATTACCGAACAGATCGTCCGGCGCCATGACGAGATTCACCACCGGCAGATTGTGGCCCTCGTTGACGGTATAGGCCAGGGTCAGCACGTCGCTGAGATGCTTGTCCGCCTCCAGGGCAACGGCCCGCAGGACCGATGTCCTGCTGATTTGAACGGGGGTCGTGTACACGGCGGACTGGGCGGTGGGCCGGGAGCCGTCCATGGTATAGTAGATGGTCCCCGGTGCGGAGAGGGAGACAAAAAAGCTCTCGGCATCCTCATAGATGCCGGAGCCCCTATCCGCGGTGGGCATAACGGAAAACTGAAGGAGCTCCGTCCCGCCCCGGTTCTCCTTGAAGGGGGTCGGGGTCTCGTACAGCATGATCCGGCCGTCCCGACGGTTGCGGCCGATGCTGCCCTGGGGCGGCACCTTGTAGATGTGCAGATAATCCAGCAGCCGCCCGTCAGCGCCGTAGAGGTACAGCCTGTCCTCCCCGCCGTTCAGCTTGAAGGGACAATGGTAATAGCCCTTGCCGGTCAGGGAAGCGTCCCCGGAGCAGTAGATGAGGAGCGATTCGCCGCTCTTGAGGGTCACGTTGGGCAGGGCATACTTGTTGGGCACGTCCTTCTCATCCGTCAGGCAGAAGCCGCCCAGGCGCAGGGAGGAGGCGGTGCCGTTGCAGATCTCCACCCAGTCGTAATACTCGCCGTTGGTACGGGCCACCGTGCGGTTGGAGGGCATGACCTCGCTGATGTACAGCCCTTCCGGGACCCAATCGGCCAGGGCTTCCCTGTACCCCGCTGCCGTGTTGGCGTGGCCGGGCGTGGGACAGTCGGTCGAGGAGAAGGCGCCGGACGCCTCACGGAAGAAGGAGCGGTCCGTCTCGGAGGCGGCATAGTAAGCCTTATCCACGATCACGCCGCTCAGGGAGGACAAAAACAGGCCGCCGTTCTTGCTGCTGAGGCCGTAGGGGGCCCAGATCTCGTCCGGGGCGCCCTGGATGTCCTTGCCGCACCAGATGAGCAGATACTCTCCCGGCGCAAGGGTGCGGGCAGGCAGGCGGAACCGCGCAAGCTCGCTTTCCTTGTCGGACAGGCAGAACTGGCTGAGGTCGATCCCCTGGGCACTCTCGTTGTACAGCTCCACCCAGTCGGCGAAGCGGCCGTCCCGGGAGGCGATGGTGCACTCGTTGTCGGGCATGAACTCGCTGATGACCAGCCCCTGCGTCACGTTGGGCTGGGGGATGGTCGCCAGATATGCAGCCACTCCGCTTTCATCGTTGGCAAAGCCCGGCGTGGGCTGCTTGGTCACGGTGGGGAGCACGCTGCCGTCGTACACCAGCGACACGTCCGGCTCGGAGGCCACGGTCACAGCCGCCGCGTACAGGGTCCCGTCGGGGCGGGTCAGAAGCACGGTCTCGCCGCCCTCTGCGGAGAGGCCCAGATGGGCCGCGTTGGCCCCCTTGCCATCGTTCCCGTCACAGGGCAGGACCAGATAGCCGCCAGCGGGGACCACGGTGCCCTGGGGGAACGTGTACCGCACGGAGGCGGCGGTGCCCGAGAAGCCGTAGCCGGACAGGTCCACATCCTGAGCGGAATTGTTGAACAGCTCCACCCAGTCGGGCGTGCTGCCGTCGGGGTAGACGATGCTCCGGTTGGCCGTCATGATCTCGCTGATCTGCACGGGATTGCCCGCCGTATGCGCCGCCAAGCAGGCCGCATACCCTTCCTTGGTGTTGGCAAAGCCAGGGGTGATGAAAGGCGAGACGCGCACGGTCCCGTTCTCATGGACGGTGGACTCGTTCTTGCCGCAGGGCTCGGTGGTGAGAAAATCGGTCAGGGTGCCATCGTTCGTATAGAGGAGCAGCAGCTCGCCGCCGCTGCGGGAGATGCCGAAATCGGCGTACAGACCGTCCGTCTGGTTCCGGGCGCAATGGATGATATAATAGCCCCCTGGCGCCATGACCGTGCCCTGGGGCAGCTCCAACTGCCTGCCGTCGATCTCCTGCTGCAGGATGTAGCCCCCTATGTCCACCGGCGCGTCAGAGGTGTTGACCAGCTCCACCATATCCGTGATGCGGCCCTGCTCGTCCGCATAAAGGGTGTTGCCGGGAACGACCTCACTGAGGGCAATGGGGCCCGGAACGGCCTGAAGGACCTTCTCTGCAGGGGCATCGCTCTCCGCTGCAGGGGGCAGGGCGGCGGCCCCGGGAGAGGGCTGATAGCTGATGTGGAATTCCCCCGTCTCGTCCCGCTCGGCAGAGGCGTTCTCCGGCAGGGCCATGGTCTTGACGGCGTCGATCAGCACGTTCTTGCGGTTGAGCAGCATCAGATCCTCCCCGCCGGTGCGGGAGATGCCGAAGTCCGCATACTCGCTGCCGCCGGAGCGCATGCAGTAGATGACGTAGTAGCCGTGGCCGGGCAGCACCGTGCCGGTGGGTACGGTGTAGCGGGCCTTGCGATTCTCGTCCGTCAGCTTGAAACCGCCGATGTCGATGTCGGCTGCGGAGGAATTGTACAGCTCCACCCAGTCCGCACAGACGCCGTTGGCGTTGGGGTACAGGGTGTTGGAGGCCATGTATTCCTGGATCTGCACGGGGAATTTGGAGGTGCTCTGATTGGTGCTCAGGCCGGAGGACACCTGTTTCGCGAAGAAAAAGACCCCGCCAAGCGCAGCCATGGACAGCGCCAGCAGCAGGAAAGCAGCTATTTTCTTCTTGTACATCGTTTACATTCCTCCGGATAAAAAACCGGCGCAGGACAGCCGCCCTGCGACCTTCGAGATATAAAGGCGCACCGCCCGTTTCACCAACAGTATGATGATTGTATCATACCCTGGCGCCGTTGTAAAGCCATCCACAAACAGAGCGCCCTGCCCCTCAATACAGGGCTTTGAGCACCAGCACGGTTACACCGGGATTATCGCCCCGCACGATCTGCTTCACCTTCGGATGGTTCCGATACCGATAGCCGATCATGGTCTTCAGGCTGTCGCCCCCGTGATACCCGTGGACCAGACGGATCTGGTACGTGCCGGAGTCGGCATGCAGCAGGGCCCGGTCGATCACGCGGATCGCCTGCTCCTGCCGCATGCCGTGCAGATCCAGGGTGATGAAGGGATCGGTCATGAGGTCACTTGCGCTTCAGCAGCACGGCCGTCTTGCCTTCTACGGTGAGGGTGCCGGCAGCATCGCCGGTGGTGCCCCAGAGGGCCTCCCAGGCGCCCTCAGGCAGGGTGACGGTCATGGGCTTGTCGTCGGGGTTGGCCACGAGATACCCCACCAGCTGCCCGTCCACGGAATAGCTGGCCGCGATGGCGTTGCCCTCCAGGACCTCGCCCGCCACGGTGCCGGTATAGAGCCAGGGGTTGGCCTTCCGCAGAGCGATCAGATCCCGATAATAGAGCATCATGGCGTAGGCATCGCTGTCCGGGGTCAGAGCCTCCCAGTCGATGTTGTTCACCTTGTCGGAGGCGTTGTAGCTGTTCTCGTTGCCGCCCTTGGTGCGCAGCATTTCCTCCCCCGCCAGGAAGAAGGGGGTGCCCTTGCTCAGAAGGACCAGGGAGGCGCCCAGGCGGTTCATGGCCAGCCGCTGCTCCACGGTGGCCTTGGGGTCGGCGTTCTTCAGGATGTCCCACAGGGTCCGGTTGTCGTGGGAGGACATGTAGTTGATGATGAGGGCGTCGTCCACCTTCCAGTTGGTGCCCGTGTGCTCCCCGCCGGTGATGCCGAAGAGGATCCGGTTGGCGCTGTCCTTGGCCGCGTTGCCGCTGATCCAACCCTTGGCCTTGGCATCGAAGACGCTGCCCTTCAGGCCGTCCCGGATGGCGTCGTTGAACACGGCCACGCCGCCGATGGCCCCCTCGGAGGCCTTGACCTTGTGGATGTTGGCCTGAGTGGCCTGCTTCTTCTCGCTGAGGGGCGAGGTGCCGCCCAGCCAGCCCTCGCCGTACAGGATGGCCTGGGGGTTGTTCTTATGGACCGCCTTCTCGATGGCCTGCATGGTGTCCACGTCGTGGAGGCCCATGAGGTCGAAGCGGAAGCCGTCGATGTGGTACTCGGTCTGCCAGTAGGCGACGGAATCCACCATGTACTTGCGGAACATCCGCCGCTCGGAGGCGGTCTCGTTCCCACAGCCGCTGCCGTTGGAGCTGTCGCCGGTGTTGGTGTAGCGATAGTAGTAGTAGGGCACGATCCGGTTCAGGTTGGAATCCTGGGAGAAGGTGTGGTTGTATACCACGTCCATGACCACGGCGAGGCCGTTTTCATGGAGAGCCTGGACCATCTGCTTGAACTCGTTCACCCGCACCTCCCCGTGGTAGGGATCGGTGGAATAGCTGCCCTCGGGGGCGTTGTAGTTCTTGGGATCATAGCCCCAGTTGAAGGTGTTGGATTTGGTCTCGTCCACGGTGGCGTAGTCGTAGACCGGCTGCAGGTGCACGTGGGTCACGCCCAGGGCCTTCAGGTAGTCCACGCCCACCGGCTGCCCCGCGGCGTTGGTGAGGCCCGTCTCCGTGAAGGCCAGATACTTGCCGGGGTATTTGGACGCGGCGATCCGGTTGGAGAAGTCGCGCACGTGGACCTCCCAGATGATGGCGTCCCGATAGGAGGTGAGGCCGGCATCGAAAGCCTCGTCCCGGAAGCCCGCGGGGTCCGTGGCGGCCAGGTCGATGACCATGCCCCGATCTCCGTTGATGCCCACGGCTTTCGCATAGGGGTCCACGGCCTCCTGGGTGCCCACCGCCGTGGTGACGGTGTAGGTGTAGTAGGTGCCGTGGCCGCAGGCATAGTCCGCGGTCCAGACGCCCTGAGCCGCCTTGGTCATGTCCACGGTGGCGAATGCCTGGCCGCCGTTGCCCGCTTCGAACAGGTTCAGGACCACCTTGCTGGCCGTGGGGGCCCAGACCTTGAAGGTGGTGGCGTCCCCGTGGATGATCGCGCCCAGATCGTCCCCGGCATAGGTATACATGGCCTCGAAGGCGGGGCTGTCGAAGATGGCCGTGGGCACCGCTACCTTCTCGCCGTAGCCCTCGATGGACACGGTGCATACCCCCGTGATGTCCAGAGGCTCCTTGGTGGTGATAACGCCGGAGATCACGTTGTTGTTCAGGGAGGAGAGCTTCTCGATGGCCACAGGCGCATCGTTCACCTTGACCTGGACCTGGTCCAGGGATGTGAGACGGGCCGCGGGTTCGATGCTGTACTTGATCTGGTTCTCCGCCACGATCCCTGCAAACTTGAAATTCATCTTTTGGGTCAACGTCATGCCGCCGTCCTCGCTGTAGTAGATGGTCTCCTCGCCGGATTTGAGGAAGATGGACACGTCGCCGCCCTCCATCTTCACGAACCGGTCCCCGTCATAATCCTTGGTGGCCGTGCCCCAGCTAGTGCCGCCCACGTCGGAGCAGCCGGTGCGCACGATGAAGCCCACCTCCTCCACGTTCTCGGGCACGTTGATGACCACCTTGGCCCCGTAGGGACAGGGATGCATGGGGTAACTCCGGCCGTCCTTGCCCTTGAACCAGATCCACATGTCGCTGGTGTCAAAGTCGATGGAGCTCCGCGTCCAGTAGATGCTGAGCTGGTTGCAGCCCGCCTCCCGCTCCAGCTGAAACTCCGCGGACTCCGGCTGCGGTTCCTCGGTGGCCGCCGGCTCAGGCGCCGGTGCCTCGGTGGGGGCGGCCGGTTCCACAGGCGCCTGGGTGGGCTCAGCCGCGGCGGTTTGTGCCGGGGCCGGGGCGCCGCAGGCCGTCAACAGCAGCAGTGCCGCCATCAGCAGGGCAAAGACTTGCTTTTTCATGGTTCCTCTCCTTATGCTCTTCGGGTCATGCCCGGATCATATATAGAATTGTATCACCGTTCTATGGGAAAATCAACGTGCTTTCCGCTTTGCCCATACCTCGATGGCGACGGTAGCCCCCAGGGCCAGCAGGAGCGACGCGACGATGGCCGGTCGGGCATAGGAGCGGCTGAAGTACACGCCGGAGGTCCCCACCTCCGGGACTGCAGACGGGTCGTAGGGGATGCCGGTCTCGGCGCAGAGCTGCTTGATGTTCAGAAAGTGGATGGTGGGCACGCCTTGGCTCAGATACCGCTCCACGAGGCCGCTTTTGGGGGTGATCCTGGGGTCGGCCTCCGGCAGCAGTCCCTGGCCGAAGCTGACGGCGGCGTCGGTGTCGCCCATGCCCAGGATGTTGCCGCCCACGTTGACGAAGGCGGCGATGTCCCCCATGCGGGCCATGCGGTCCAGCACGTCCGCCTCGTACCCCTCCGCATAGACGGTCAGGGGCAGCCCCTCTGCCGCAAGGCGGGTTTGCATGGCGGCCACCTCCCGGATGTCGTCCTCGTCCTCCAGCAGATAAGCCAGCATGTTCTCCCCTGCGTCCCCGTCGCCGCCCATGGTGACGATCTCGGGCAGGGTGGACAGCAG
Organism: uncultured Eubacteriales bacterium; assembly: GCA_902761365.1. Lineage (GTDB taxonomy): Bacteria > Bacillota > Clostridia > Christensenellales > CAG-138 > RUG472. The sequence goes on from CACWJZ010000009.1 coordinate 51,453, forward strand.
CCCCGCCTCATGGGCCGTCAGGATCATCTCCGGCAGCACATAGCCCGGCAGGTTGGCCCCGAAGTTGGAGGAACCCACGGACACGCTGTAGGAAATCTCCAGGCCCATGACCTCCGCCGCACACAGAACGCCCAGATCGATGCCCGGGAAGGAGGCCGAGAAGCAGGCGCCGATCCTGTCCCCGAACCGGACCCCCGCCTCGTGCAGATACCGCACGGCCAGGGCGGCGAAGTCCGACAGCTGGGCGGTGCGCTTGGCTTCCTCGCTGCCCAGGGAGGTGGTGATGGGAGAGATCCGGGTGCCCATAAACCCCAGCCCCAAGGTGTCCTCCGGGGCCAGGTCGTAGCCACGGTGCAGGCGCTCCGTCCGGACCGCATTTGTCACCTGCCGGTGGAGCCGGGCGGCGGCCTCCATCTCGTCCGCATAGGGCAGCCGGACCCGGTGGCCGGCCAGGTAGATGCCCAACACGGAGACCGCCAGCAGGGCAGCCACCATGCCGTGAAGCACCAGCCTGCGCCGCTGCACGCTGTTCCTCCTGCCGCTCAGCAGAAGGATGGCGCTTCCGGCCACGGCCACCAGCGCCCATGCGACGACGGCTGGGATGGATATGTTTTTCCCGTAATACATGGCCGCGGTGCCGATCTTGGGCGCGGTCTTAGGATCGAAGGGGATGCCGCTCTCCGCACAGAGAGCGCGCACGTTCAATAGATGGATGGCGGGGATGCCCTGCGTCAAATACCGCTCCGTGAGGCCGCTGGTGGAGTCGATCTCCAGTCGCTGGGGCGTCAGCAGGCCGCTGCCCAGGGTCAGGATGGCGGTGTTCTCCGCATGGCCCAGGCCCAGGCTGTTGCCGCCGGCGTTCACGAAGGCCCGAATATTCCCATAGAGCTGCTCATGGAGCTCGATGTCCTGCGCAAAGCTGTCGATGACGGCGGGAGCCATGCCCGCTTCGATCAGGCGCGCCTTCAACGCCTCCACGGCGGCTATGTCCTCGTCCTCCTCCATCACGTAGGCCATCATGTTGCGGCCCATGTCCCCGGCGCCGCCCATGGTGACCAGCACGGGCAGGCGGGACAGGAGCCCGGCGTCGAACAGGGTCTTGACCATCTCGGGGAAGCTGTATTCCGGATTGTTGGCCCCGTACTTGGAGGAGCCCACGGAGGCGGAGTACCGCAGGTCCAGCCCCATCGCCTCTGCCGCACAGAGGACAGCCAGGTTGAGGCCCGGATAGGACCCGGAAAAGTTGGCGCCCACGGGGTCCCCGGCCTTCAGCCCGGCTTCCGTGAAATAACGGACGCACAGGGCGGCAAAGTCCGGCAGCTGGGCCGTGCGCTTCTCCTCCAGACCCGCGGCGGTAGTCATAATGGCGGAAAAATCGCAACCCAAAAGCCCGATGCTCAGGGTATCCTCCGCCGCAAGGGCCACACCCCGCCGGGCCTTCTCTGCCCGGATGAGGGACGCCGCCCGCTCATGGAGCCGGGCCGCCGCTTCCATCCGGTCCGCATAGGGAAGGCGGCGGTGCTGCCCCGTCCAAAGGATGGCAGCCCCGCCCAGCAGGAGGGCCAGCGCCAGGCAGGCCCAGGCCATGAGGCGACGCTTCCCGCTCATAGCATGCCCACCCACAGCAAACACAGGGCGCAGAGGGCCGTCACCGCCGCCAGGGAGATGCCGGTCTTCACGAACCCCTGCCGCTGCAGATCCCGGACCAGGAGGGCCGGGACCAGGTAGCCGATGACCCGGATGCCGAAGGGCAATACCCCCAGGCTCCCCACCAGCCAGGTCAAAGCAAAGCTCAGCACCACGTTGACGGCGAAGAGCCGCCGCCCGTACAGGATCAGATACCGGTCGAGGAGCTTATCGAGGCCGTATACCCCCAGGACGATCAGCAAGCTGTAGGCGATGCGCCAGGGGTCGTTGAGGCTCAACGCCAGGTAGACGGGGGCCACCAGGCCGCCGGTGGAGAGGCCCGTGATCTCGGAATAGAGCACGGCGATGAGTACGCCTACGATGACGATCTTGCTATACATGCTCCCGCTCGCCTCCTATGTTCACCGGCAACTCCTTTAGTTCCCGCTGCGCCCGTTCCACCAGGCGCATGCCCTCGTTCTTGATGTTCCCCACCGCCAGGATCAGGCGGGGGGCGTCGCAGGTGAAGGGGATGTCCTCCGCCACGCGAAAGCCCCGCACCGGCGCATTCGGCGCCGCCCGGCGGCACAGCCGCGCCAGAGCCCGCTGCTCGTCCCCCAGGAGCCAGATCTCCTTGGGCTCCATCTCGCGGCACAGCCGCACCATGTCCTGGGCCCGGGCGGGCCGGTCGCCCCGGTTGTTGATGAGGATGACCAGCTCCTCTCCCCCCTCGTTTCGGGTGGCTTCGTAGATCATCCTGGTGGAGCTCACGTCGTTGGCGGACAGGGCGTTGACGAAGGTCAGGTTCTCCCCCCCGTACACGGACAGGGCAAAGGGGTCCCGCACGAAGGCTTTCACCCCCTCGAAGGCGGTGAGCCGGTCCACCCCCAGCCCCGCACACACGTCCAGAGCCAGGGCCACGTTTTCCGGGAAGTCCAGCTCCCTGGCCCCGGGGATGTGGGCGATGGACGCTGGATCGGAGATGGTCAGGGTGCTGTGAAGGCGCTCGGCCCGGGCCGCCAGTTGGTCGGGGAAATCCCGCTCCGCCGTGAAGATCAGCCCCTTTTGAGGCAGCATCTCCATGAGACAGTCCAATATCTCCGCCCGGGTGCCCCCCATCACATCCATGTGATCGAGGCGGGCGTTGGTGATGACCCCCACGTCGCATCGAAGCATATTTCGCCCTGACACCCGCTGATACTCGGGCTGCAGGGCCATACACTCGATCACCAGGACGTCCGCCTTCTCCTGGGCGGCCTTGTGCAGGTATCTCAGCTGCTCCCGGATGTTGGCGGGGGCGCGGCGCTCAATGAGCTCCTGCCGGCCGTCGGGGTGGATGGCGATGGGCAGGGTGCCCGTGGTCTTGCACAGGACCCGATGGCCCCCGGCGGTGAGCCCCGCGGCGATCATGCGGGTCACGGTGGACTTGCCCCGGGTCCCGTTCACATAGATCACGTGCCGCAGCGCCTGCCGATCCCGTTTCGCCTGCAGCGTCTCCCAACCAAGGTGCAACAGGAGCAGGGACGAAAAGATGAGGATTAGTATGTCCGTTCTGTCCATGATCCCATTGTAAGCTTTGCGCCCGCCCCTGTCCAGTTTTTTGTTACGGAAAAGGACGGCGGATCGCTCCGCCGTCCCCGTGTTTTTGGGAAGGACCGCTTATTTCAGGTAGAGACCCAGGTCGTCCGTATTCACCATTTCCTCATAGTCGGGCCAATTTTCGACCTGGATGGCACGCCCATCGTCGTCCAGGGTGTTGTTATAGGACGCGATGAGCTCATCAATGGTGGTGATATGACGGGCCACCCGCAAGGACAGGGGGAAGTTGCCGGAGCTGTAATCCACATACAACAGACCCAACTCATAGCCCTTCACGTAGCAGGGGTCCTCGCCGGTGAGGACCAGCTTCTCGTCGGTATAGCCGCGGAACCGGCCCTGGGAGGGGTTGCCCACCTCCAACAGCAGGGCGTAGGTATCGGTGAAGTCGCCCAGCTCTCGGTGGGTGAGGCCATGGAGCTTCACAGGGGAAGGCTCGAGGCGCATGCCGATCTCTCTGTCCTCCAGCTCCACCTTAGCGCCCACCGCCACATCCATGGCCCGCTCATGGGCCACGATAGCGTTGTTCACCGCGTATTCGGGGCTGGACTCATGGAGGTCGATCTCCATGTCGATCTTCTCGGTGTTGATCATTTTGGTCACCGCGTAGGCCACCTGTTCGGACAGGGTGCCATACTTGATGCCGGGATAGCACCGGTTCAGGTTCCGGGTCTCGGAGCCGGACAGGCTCTGACCGGAGGTGTGGGTGTAGATGTCCGGATCGGGCCACTGATCGATGGGATTGGTGGCGCGGGAACCGTAATGGAACACCCGCTGTTCACCGGACGGGGTGGTGAAGTGCATGTACTGGGGGGAGCCCTCCAGCGGATCGTTGTGGGTGAGGCCCGAGGCGTTGATGCTGGGGATGATGTACAACGTCCCCTTGGTCACCTTCAGCTGTTCCAGCATGATGATGGCCGCCATATGGCCCGCCGGCTCGTTGCCGTGGGTGCCGCCCAGCACCAGGGCGCTGCCGCCGTCTTCTTCGCCTTTGATGACGTACACCTTCGTGTCGCCGACGGTGCCCTTCAGGTTTTTGTTGTACCGGGAGAGCTTGAATACCTCGGTGACGTTGGTACCCTCGGTGACGATGTCCTCCACGAAATGACGCTTCTGATAGAAGCTGTTGCCGGCGATCGCCGCAAAGGCGATGGCGATGGCCAGGATGATACAGGTGCTGAGAATGCCTTTTTTCTTCATCGCTTTACTCCCCCTTATTTGATCATGAAGATCCGAAGGATCAAGCAGACCAGGATCATCGCGCAACTGATCTTATCCACCACCTTGGTTTCCTTGAAGAGCATATTGTAGAGGACGCTGGCAAAGACCATCACGGCGATGGCAAGATAGATGATCGTAGTGAATGACATATGCTGCTTCCTCCTTAGAACAGGCCGGCGATGAGCTTGGACTTCGCCAGGAAGAACGCAGCCCAGACCAGCAGGATCACGATGGGGATAATGCACTTCTTCAGGATCAGCGTATACTTCTTGACGCCGGTGACCTGAGCGGCAAAGAGACCAGCAAGCGCCGTGGGCGGCATCATGTCACCCACAGAGGCGATGAGGCTGATGGCAGCCAAAACCACCACGGAGTTCCCGCCCAGGAAGGAGGCGTAGATATACGCGAAGGGCACGCCCAGCACGGAGCAGGCACCGAAGGACGACACCGCGCCGAACAGGGGGATGCTGGTGCAGGCCACGATGAGCCAGAGCACAGAGGGCAGGCCCAGGCAGGTCATGACGATGAGGCCCCGGACGCCGGTGGCGGTCATGACCTCGATGAACATGCCCACGCCCATGAGGATGGCCATGACGGGCGTCGCCGTGCGGATGGCCTCCGGGACGGTCTTGAGTACGTTGATCTTCTTGCCGGTGAACAGGCCCACCGCCGCGGACAGCAGGAAGATGACCGGCATGCCCAAATCCTCCGTGAGCTTCAGGACCTTAAAGAAGATCATGAGGACGACCAGGGCGATGAAGGGCAGGTAGATCTTGAAGCCATACTGCTTGCGGATCTCGTCCTGCTTAGCAAGGGCGGGCTTGAGCTTTTCGTAGTCCAGGTTCTTCACCTTCCGAAGGCCCAGCAGCAGTACGACGACGATGGCCAGGGGGAAGGTCAACAGAAGCAGGGGGCCGGTGAAGCCCACGTAGGGCACGTCGATACCGGCGCAGATGATGAGAGCTGCGGTGTTCACAGGGGGGGCGATCATGCCGAGCAAGCCGCCCATGGCGATGATGGAGCCAGCGGTCACCGCGTCACAGCCCATGAGCATGAGCACGGGGGCCATGATGGAACCGGAGGACAGAACGGCCGCCGTAGACGAACCGGTGATCATGCCCGGGAACATGATGATGAACATGATGAGGATCAGCAGCACGGCCGGGACCTTGTGGAACTTCTCGATGATGAGGCTGGACAAGGCGTCCAGGCCGCCGGAGTCTTCGATGACCTTCATGAAGACCATGGCGCTGGCGATGGTGAGGATGGTGTCCACATAGCCGAACTCACCCTCCACCATCATGCGAATGGTCTCCGTGCCGAGGCCACCCTCGATAGCGCCGACCACAGCCGCCGCCATCATGGACACGCCAACAGGCCACTTCAACGCGAAGCATCCCACCATGAACACGCCCAGCATGAGTACGAATGTAATCACATACGGTGTCATGTTTCTTCTCCTTTTACCCCTGACGCAGGGAATGACCCTGCTTCAGGTGGTTTTTACAAACCGAACAGGGTCTTGAGCACATCCCGGGCCCCGCTGGACTTGGCCACATAGGCCGTGGGCGTGCTGTTGCCTGCCAGGATGTCGTGCATCAGGTTGTCCGTATCGCCGCTCTCCACGATGATGGCGATATCCGCCGCCGCAAAAGCAGGCTTGATAAAGGAATCGGACAGGGTGCCGCGCCGGTCAGCGCCGCCAACGTGCATGGCGATGACGGTGATGCCCAGCTCCTTGGCTTTAGCGATGAGCGCGTCCGCACGGGCGAGCTCCTGATCCGCGTCGATACCGGCCGCGCCCAGGCCCTTGTTGGAACCGCCGACAGCCAGGATGATGGTCTTATACTTGCTGGTCAGCTCCTCAGCCTTGATGGTGTTGTTCTGGTACACGTCCAGCTTGATCTTCTTGCAGTGGGTGGCGACGATGTCCACGTCCGCGCTCTGGCCCACGCTGGTGAGGATCGCGGGAAGCTGGCAGCTGCCGGGGGTGACGGCAGGCAGGTCGCCGGTGGCGGCAGGGGCGGCCTCGGCGGGAGCAGCCTCGGCAGGGGCAGCCTCAGCGGGGGCGGCTTCAGCGGGAGCGGCTTCAGCGGGGGCGGCTTCAGCGGGAGCGGCCTCAGCGGGAGCGGCCTCAGCAGGGGCAGTCTCAGCGGGAGCGGCCTCTACGGGGGCAGTCTGGGCTTGCGCAGCGGGGATGTACGTTACAGGAACGCCCTTTTCCTCCAACTCCTTCACCTGCTCCTCCAGCACGGCGATCCGCGTGGAGAGAGCCAACTTGTCCTCCATGTCCTTCTGCTTCTGTTCGAGAACAGCGACCTTGGTGGCAAGGGCGGCCAAATCGTCAGCATCGGCGGCTTCGTATTTCTGACTGCAGGCAGCCAGAGCCGTCAGCATGATGAGGGCCAGCACGAGAGAAAGAATCTTCTTCATTTCCATACTCTCCTTCTTTGGAATGGGCCGCCCACCCCAGGGTGGGCGGCCGTGTGTCAGTCGGTCAGGTTTAGCTTAGAAGGCGAAAGCCTTGTTGTCACGGCGAGGATCGGCGCCGCCATGGAGCGTGCCGTCCGCGGCGTACAGGACGCCCTGGGTGGAGCCGGCGCTCATATCCCACTCGCCCCAGGCGCTGGAGCTGAACTTGTGGCCCATGGCCGCCAGCGCGTCGATGGTCTCCTGGGGAATGCGGGCCTCATACTGCAGGCCGGAGCCCTTCTCGGAGAAGCGGGGCGCCTCGATGGCTTCCTGCATATCCATGCCGAAGAGCACGGTGTTCAGGATGACCTGGGCAACGGCCACGATGATGGTGGTGCCGCCGGGGGAGCCGACCGCCACGAAGGGGCTGCCATCCTCGTTGAGGACGATGGTGGGGCTCATGGAGCTCAGGGGGTACTTGCCCGGCGCGATGCAGTTGGGGCTGAAGGGGTTGGGCGAGAAGTCGTCCATCTCGTCGTTCAGCATGAAGCCGTAGCCCTGAGGCGCGATCTTGGCACCGAAGTAGTAGTTGATGGTGAAGGTGACGGCCACCACGTTGCCTTCCTTGTCGGCCACGGTGAAGTGGGTGGTGTCCACGTGCTCGAACTGGAAGGGATCGTGGGAACCGAGATCCTGGGCCTCGTCGTCCTTGATGAGGGAGGCCAGGTACTTGGCATACTCCTTGCTCATGAGGGCCTGGACGGTGGCATCGGGCGTGTCGGCGCCGACGTACTTGGAGCGGTCGGCATAGACCATCTTCATGGCCTCGGCGAGGACATGGATGTACATGGGGCTGTTGTGGCCGTACGCCTTCAGCTTGTCGGTGCCGTAGGCTTCCAGGATGTTGAGGAGCTGGATGATGCAGAGGCCGCCGGAGGAGGGCAGGGGCACGGAGACCACGGTCTTGCCCATGAAGGTGCCCTTCACGGGCTCCTTCTCCTGGGCACGGTACAGCTCGAAGTCCTTGGGCTGGAAGACGCCGCCGTACTTGTTGGCCACCTTGATCATGGCATCCTGCAGCTCGCCCTTGTAGAAGCCGTCAGCGCCCTGCTCCTGGATGAGCTTGAGGGCCTTGGCCTGCTGCTTGTTATAGAACTTGTCGCCGGTGGCATAGGTGAAGCGACCCAGCTCATCGGCCGCCTCTTCGGGCAGCAGATAGATGTCGCCGAACTCGGGGTAGGCCAGCATGTTGGCATAGTTGCTGTCCAGATGCTTGGCGGTGGTGGGCCCAATGTAGAAGCCGTTCTCGCACAGGTCGATGGCGGGCTGGATGGCATCCGCAAGAGGCAGCGTGCCGTACTTCTCCACGGCATAGGCCATGCCGGCCACGGTGCCGGGGACGCCCACGGAACGGCCGCCGGTGGTGCTGGCGCCGCCGACCACGGAGAAGCTCTTCTTGGCCTCGTCGTAGACCACGGGCCAGTAGTTCTCCTTGGCGAGTGCGGGCGCGGTCTCACGGAAGTTGATGAACTTCACGTTGCCGTCCTTGTCGCGCAGGGTCATGAAGCCGCCGCCGCCGATGCCGGAGGCCTGGGGCTCGGTGACGGAGATAGCGAAGGCAACCGCCGCCGCCGCGTCAACCGCGTTGCCGCCCTTCTTCAGGACCTCGAGGCCGGCCTTGGCCGCCCAGGGGGTACCGGCAGAGACCACGGCATTGGCGCCGTTGGCACCACGGCCTTCCCGGATCATGTTGCCTTCTTCGTCGCACAGCTTCCAGCCGGTCTCCTCATCGGTGAACACACCCGTTTCCCACTTGAACTCGGGCGTAGCCTCGCCCTCGGCCATGGTGATACGGGGCAGCAGGGAGGCCGCCGCCACGGTGGCGCCGGCTGCCGCAGTTCCCTTCAGGAACGAACGACGGGAGATTTCCTTCTTGCTCATAGAGTATCCTCCTTTGTATTTATAACCTCTCGATAGAACATACGCCGCAAGGCAGCCATGGCCCGGCAAGAGATTATATTTCGTTATGGATGGGGCGCCTGCCTCGGGTTGCTATTCTTCCTCTGCCCCCTCCTGGGCCGCCTTCCGGCGGCGCTGGAAGAGGATGGAAAGGCCGATACTCAGCTCATAGAGCAGCACCATGGGTACCGCCACCATGACCTGAGAGACGATGTCCGGCGGCGTGATGATGGCCGCCACCACGAAGATCGCGATGATGGCGCCGCCCCGGATCTTGCGCATGACCTTCGGGGTCAAAATGCCCAGGCGGCTCAGGATCACGCTGAGCAGAGGCATCTCGAAGATGAACCCGAAGATGGTGAAGATCAGCAGCAGGAAGCTGATATAGTTCGCGATGCTGATCGACGCCACATAGTCCGTGCCCTGCCCCTGTTTGATGAGAAACTGGAGCATGAAGGGCAGCACGATCTTGTAGGCGAAGAACACGCCGACGGCGAAAAAGCCAACGCCGAAGATGAGGCCGAAGCGGATGCCCGTCTTCTCCTTCGTGGTGAGGCCCGGCTTCATGAAGGCAAAGACCTCATAGAGCAGGAGGGGGATGCACAGCACGAAGCTGGCCGTCAGGGCCGCCTTGAACTGCTGCAGCAGCAGCTCCGAGGGGGAGATGTAGATGAACTGGTATCCATACGCCGCCCCCATGTCGGTGAGAAAGCCCACCAAAACCTGGGCCCGGGCGATGAGCACCACGTTGAAGAGTACGAAAGCCCCCAGCACCACGGCGAGACGGTTGCGCATCTCCCGAAAATGCTCCGTCAGGGGCATGGACCCGCCCTGCTCCGCGAGCTCCTTTTCCCGGCGCTCTTCCTCCGTCAGGACCTTCTCAGCTTTCCTGGGTCTTGTCGCCATCTTCTTCGTTGTTCATGCCTTCTTTGAATTTCTTGGAGGCTTTGCCGAAGAGCTTGGCCAGCTTGGGGATCTGGGTGGGGCCCACGATCAACAGCACGATGACCAGGATGATGATGAGTTCATTGGTTCCAAGTCTCATAGTGTTTCTCCTTTGATGATATACTGCAATGATAGGATCGATCAGTTCTGTTCAGATTCCGGTGCGGCGGGCGCTTCCTGAGGGGCTTCCGGCGCGGCAGCGGGGGCTGCCTCCGGCGCTTCCTTCACCGGCTCCGCCTCGGTCACGGCTTCCGCCGCCGGTGAGGCGGGGGCTGCCTCTGCGGCCTTGGTCTCCGCCTTGGGCGCCTTGACCGGGTTGTTGAGACCGGCCACGTCCTTCTTGATGTCGGACACGCTCTTGTTGATCTCATTCTTCATCTCCTCCAGGGGCTCCATGGCCTCCCGAAGGGGCGCCGACGCCTCGTTGAGGGGGTCCACCACGTTCTCCTTGAGCTCCTTGGTCACGTCGCTGGTGGCGCTGCGAAAGGCCTTGAGGCCCTCCCCTATCTTCTTGGCGAAGGAGGGGATCTTGTCCGGTCCGATGATGAACAGGATCACCACAAAGATGATGAGGATCTCTCCGAATCCCAGCTTCAAATCCGCTTCCTCCTACACAACCTTTTTTCCGCCCAGGAACACATGCTCGATCTCATAGCCGTGCATGTCCCGGATCACCAGGTCCGCCCGCTTGCCGACCTCGATGCTGCCCACCTCGTCGAAGATGCCCAGGAGCTTGGCCGGGGTCTCCGTGGCGGCCCGATAGGCAAGGGGGATGGGGATGCCGCCCATGTTGATGACCAGCCGGCAGACCATGTCCATGCCGGCCACGCTGCCTGCGTCCGCCCCGTTTTCAAAGATCGCCTTGGTCAGGCTCTTCTCCACCCGATGGTTCTCGATCTCATAGGTGCCATTGGGCAGGCCCTTGAACGCCGTCTGGGCGCTGATGAGGCAGGCCCGGCGCAGGTTCCCCCTAAACAGCATCCGGAGGGCAGCCGGATGGATGGAGAACTCGTCGGTATAGTTCACAAAGAGGGCCTCCGCCACGTCCATGGCGGCGCCGATGACCCCCGGCTCCTGGGGCGAGAAGACGCCCGTGTTGTGGAAGGGGTCCGTGAGCCCCCGGGCCCCGTAGGCGTAAGCCATGCGGGCCGTGTCGAAATCCGCCTTGGTGTTCCCCAGGGACACCAGGCACGCCCGGGAGACCTCGTGGATGAAGTCGTTGACGTTCGCCAGCTCCGGGGACACCGTGAGCAGCTTCACCCGGTCCCCGCAGAGCCCGTTGAGCCGGTCGAACAGGGCCTTGTCCGGCGCCTGCACATAGGCGGCCTCCTGAGAGCCCGATGCGTCCGCCGCGATAAAGGGCCCCCGCATATGGACGCCCAGCATCCGGGACGTGCCCTCGGCAGGATCGTCCATCCACTGGCCCAGGGCCCGGTAGGTGTCCTCCAAAACGTCCTCCGGGAAGGCGTTCACCGCGGCCAGAAACCCGGTGACCCCCTCCTTCAGCAGGGATTTGGAGATGATCTCGAAGCCCTCCCGATCCCCGTCGGAAAAGTCGCGGCCCAGGGCCCCGTGGACCTCCAGGTCGATCATGCCCGGGGTGATGACGCTGCCGAAAACGTCCAGCACCTCCTCCCCCTCCCGGGGAACGGAGGCATCGTAGGGCATGATCTCGGCGATCCTGTCCCCTTCGATGCGGATGTCCCGATAGGTGAATTCGTCGTTCAGCAGCGGCTTTCCATGTCGTATGAGCATGTCACAACTCCCATTGCACGCATATACCGCCCCTTTCCCCATCCAAAGGGCAATGGAAAAAGGTGCGTCATATTCCATTTACATTTTGGGGGACCGGCACCCGTTTGTCAAGTGTTTTTTGCTTGGGAAATCGTGCAATATGTCGCACGCCCCCAAGACCATGCATTTTCCCCGCTCAGGCCATGAGCGCGCTCTCGGTGACGCCCTTCTCGGCGGCCTTCGCATACCAGCTCTGGGCGTCCTCCGGGTCCTTCTCCACGCCGATGCCCTTCTCGCTGCAAACCCCGCGGACGAACAGCGCCTCCCCGTCGCCCAGGTCGATGGCCTTCGTGAGCAGCTCCACGGCCTTTTTGCCGTTGACCTTCACCCCGTCGCCGAACATGTACATGGCGGCCAGGGCGGTCATGGCCGGGGCGTAGTCCTGGGCCGCGGCCTTCTCCAGCCAGTTGAGGGCATTCTCCAGATCCTTGGGGAACACCTCCCCCAGCAGGTGGTACCGGCCCAGGGTGGCCTGCCCCTGGGCATAGCCTGCAAAGGCCGAGGCCATGAGGGACAGCCCGAGACCCTGCTTGTCGTTCTTTTCCAGATAGTCCAGATAATCCTTATAGTGCTCTTCGCCGGATTTCATCGGTTTTTCCTCCTATATATGTTCAAATGATGGGGTTCAGTATGCTGCCGCCTTGCCGTCCCGCCGGGGATCGGCCGCGCCGCGAAGGGTCCCGTCATCCAAGCGCTGCACCGCCTGAACGCAGGGGAAGGTGAACCAGACCTCGCTGGCGTTCACCTTGTGGCCCATGGCTCTGAGGGTTTCCAGGACCGTCTCGTCCACCCGCCGTTCGATGATGAGGGTCCCAAAATCGTCGTGCATGCGGACGGCGTCGATGGCGGCCTGCACGTCCATGCCGTGGTCGATGATTTTGGTGATCACCTGCAGCACGCCGCTGATGATCCGCGTGGCCCCGGGCGCGCCCAGGGCCAGAACGGGCTGGCCGTCCTTCAGCACCAGGGTGGGGCTCATGGAGCTCAGGGGACGCTTGTTCCCCGCCACCACGTTGGGGCTCAGCGGATCGGTGGAGAAGTCGAACAGGGTGTCGTTCAGCAGGATGCCCGTGCCCTCCGCCACCAGGCCCGAAGCGAAGGTGGCGTCCACGGTCTTGGTCACGGCCACCATGTTCCCGGCCGCGTCCAGGATGGCGTAGCTGGTGGTGGAGTCGGATTCAAAGGGCCAGGGGTCGGCGGCCTCGTAGGTCTGGGATCTGTTCAGGTCGATCCGCGCCGCCTGGGCTTTGGCGTAGGCTTTGTTTGTGAGGCCCGCCACCGGCACATCCACATACTCCGGGTCGCCCATGTACCGGGCCCGGTCCGCATAGCAAAGCTTCATGGCCTCGGAGAGCAGGTGGAAGTAAGCTGGGCTTTCCGGGTCCAGGGCGCCCACGTCGAAGTGCTCCAGGATGTTCAGCATCTCCACGATGATGGTGCCGCCGGAGCTGGGCAGGTTGGAGCTGTAGATGTCATACCTCCGGTAGGTGCCGTGGACGGGCTCCGTCACGTTGATCGTATAGTTGGCGAAATCCTCCAGGGTGAGGCAGCCCCCGTCCGCCTGGACCGCGGAAACGATCTTTTCCGCGATCTCGCCCCGGTAGAAGGCGCTCTCCCCCTGGTCGGCGATGAGCCGCAGGGTGCGGGCCAGGTCCGGATTGCGGATGACGTCCCCCGCCTCAAAGGGCACCCAATCCTCGTCGAGATAGATGGCCGCCGTGCTGTCGTGCTGCAGGATGGCCCGATAGGCGTCCTTGATGTCCCGGCTGGTGATGTGGGACACGACGAAGCCCTCCTCCGCCATCTGGATGGCCGGTGCCATGACCGCCTCCCGGTCCATGGTGCCGTAGGTCTCCAGGGCATACAGCAGCCCCTTCACGTCTCCAGGCACGGCCACGGCCTTGCCGCCGATCTTGTTCTCCTGGTTCAACACGGAGCCGTCGGGGTTCACTTCCCACATGTCCAGGGAGGCCGCAGCCCCGGAGCGGTCCCGAAAGTCGAGGAAGAAGGTCTCCCCTGTGGCGAGGCGCAGCGTCATGAACCCGCCGCCACCGATGCCGGAGGACTGCTGCTCGCACACGCCCAAGGCAAAGCCCACGGCCACCGCCGCGTCCACGGCGTTGCCGCCCTGCTTCAGGATCTCCAGGCCGATCTCGGTGCACTCCGCCCGGCCCGTGGCGATGACGCCGTTTTGGCCCGTGGCGTCCCGGCCGCCCAAGATGACGTCCTCCCCGCCGACGGCCGCCGAAAGGGGAACGCAGGTACAGAAAAGCGCCAGGACCAACAGGCAGAGGCTCACTCGTTTGCGGATGGAAGCGGGGGCGTGATTCAGCATAGGCGTCTCCCGGAGGTGTTTGTTGTCAGTATACCGTCATTCCCATAAAAAAGCAAACGGAAATCTTTTGCATGCAAAACGGCGGGCCGCCTTTCGGAAGCCCGCCGCTAATGGTCTGTCACCCATATCGACAATCTGAGGCGCCCGGCCATGCCGAGCGCCTTTGTTTGGTTGCTGATCAGCCCTGGGGCGTTGAATCCATGTCGGTGCTGATGCCGAATTCGTCCTCGGTGGGAAGGGCCTCCTCGGGTTCGGGTTCCTGCTCAGCTGCAGAGATGAACTCCGACAGATACGCCTCCTGAGGCAGGCCCGCCAGATACGCCGGCAGGTTGATGATGATGCCGTCCATGGAATAGGGGAGCTTGAGCTGGATCTCTCGAGTCTCCTCCGCCCCCTTCTTCTCCTTGGTGACGATCAGGGTGATCTTGAAGTTCTGGCCGATGTTGGTGGCCATGCCGCGCTCCCGCTTGTTGAGTTTGGTCAGGGTCTTGCCGTTCTGCACGACCTCGATCTTGTGCATGGCGCTGTAAGTCTGGCCGTTGTACTCCAGGGTCTTGTTGTCAAGATACACGGTATGGCCCCGGCCCACGATGAACATGAGCCCGGCGATGAGCACCAGCAGCAGCACGGCACCGGTGCAAAAGAGGATCCTGCGTGTCTTGTTGCTCATTTGGCTCCCTCCTCCATCTGCTCCCGCTGGAGCTGCAGTCCCATTTGGCTCTTCTGCCGACGCTTCTTGGTCTCATACATGATGAGCGACAGGGTGATGACGCCGTAGGAAACGAAGACCCGGAAGTATTCACCGATCATGGAGTCGCCCGTGATCTGGGCGCCCGCCTTGGGGGCCACGATGAACATGGTGTGGAAGAGGATCACGCCCAGGAACACGTTGCCGATGGAGGCCCGGTCAACCGAAGCGCCGCCCACCAGCAGCGCCGCGATGCAGAACATGCCGATCTGGGAGTGGGAGCTGTAGGTGGCGATGTTGCCCATGTTCTGCAGATACAGGATCATGCCGAACCCGGCCAGCACCGTGGAGATGACGATGGAGATGATGCGGGTGCGCTCCACGTTGATGCCCGCGTCCCGAGCCACGTTCATATCCTGGCCCACGGCCCGCATATCCTGGCCCAGCTTGGTCCGGCGGAACCAGACGATGAACAGGCAGAGCACGCCGATGATCAGGAAGGTGAGCACCGGGATCTTGACGCCGTTGGTCCGAATGGCCAGGAGGTTATCGATGCACTGGCGCATGTTCAGCAATGACACCGTGTTGCGGATGCCGTAGCCTCGGGGCAGCTTCACGGAGAAGTGGCTGATGGGTATGATAGAGCCCATCATATACAGCACGATCAGCTGATAGATGCCGTTCATAAAGAAGCTGATGATGTAGCTGGTGATCATCTCCCGGCCCTTGGCCATGTTCAGGATCTTGCCGCAGAAGGTGCCCAGCAGGACCGAGATGGGGATCGACAGGATCATAGCCAGGATCACGCCGGGGATGCCCCAGATCTGCCAGTCGGACACGAAGATCAGCGCGATCTCCCCCGCCATGGCGCCCAGCGTCATGCCGAAGTTCAGGCCCATGCCGGACATGATGGGGATGAGCAGGGCCAAAATCAGGAAGATGTTCCGCCCCATACGGGTGATGATCTCGTTGAGCAGATAGCTGAACGAGAAGCCGGAGAGGGGGATGCAAAACGCGCAGATCAGCACGAACATGATGGGGACGGTGTTGTCCCGCACGAAGGAGAGAAGCTTCGCGCCAAAGCTCTTGTTTTTCATTTGCTCGCCTCCGTTCTTCTGGTCAACGCGTAAAGGATCATGCCCTGGGAGGCGACGACCCGGATGACCTCGCTCATATCCATATGGATCATGTTGTTCATGACCGTGGGGGTCATGGTGACGATGCCCTGGAACAGGAAGGTGCCGATGATGACGTTGGCGATGGACGCCTTGTTGACGGACGCGCCGCCGATCAGAATGGCGGACACGGCCGGCAGCGCCATGTAGAAGGGCGCCATATACAGCTGGATGAAGCCGAATCCCTGTTCATACACCAGGATGCCGATGGCGGCCAGCCAAGTGGAGAGCACCACGGAGAGGAGCCGCATCCTGTCCACGTTCACGCCGGCGGCCCGGGCGAAGGTGGGATTGGAGCCCACGGCGGTCATGGCCGTGCCGGTCTTGGTGTGGAGGAACGCCCACATGGCAAAGGCCAGCAGGGCAAAGAACAGCAGCGTCCCCGTGGGGATGGACAGGGAGCCGATGTTGATCTGCAGGAAGTTGGCCAGCACCTTGTCGTAGAAGCCCTCCAGGGAGATGGTGGTACGAAGGCCCTTGCCTGCGAAGCCCCAGACCATGGTCGGGCTGTGGTAGGGCAGCAGCAGCCACATCATGCACATGAAAGATACCGAGGAGAAGCCCACGTAGGTGGCGATCATCATCTCGCCGCCCTTGATCTTGTTGAGCAGCCATCCATAGCCCATGCCCAGGATGATGGCGATGGGCGTGGCGATCAGGATGGCCATCAAAAAGCTCAGGCCACCGGTGAAGCCGAACTCGATGGACAGCGTGGCGCCCAGCAGGCCCGAGATGATGCCGAGCGGCAGGCCGAAGTTCAACCCGCAGCCGGAGTGGATCATGGGCACCATGGCGAGGACCATGATGGCGTTCCAGCTGAAGCGGTTGATGGTGTTGCTGATCTGCATCCAGAAGCCGGCGCCTACGAAGGGCGCGGCGATGTACAGCATCAGCAGGAAGGCCGCGATGATCAGCCGCGGCAGGCCGAAGCTGTTCACGAAGCTTCTGAGCCGATCGCGCAGCGTGAGATCAGTTTTATACAATGGTTCGTTCATGCTGTCCTCCTCACTTCACCATGCTGACCATCAGCATGCCAAACTCCTCTGACGGGTCGGTGGCGGGACGGATGCCGGCGATCTTGCCGCCGGAGACGATGGCGATACGGTCACAGACTTGCCTGAGCTCCTCCAGCTCCGAAGAGATCATAACGACGGTGACGCCGCTCTCCCGATTGAACCGGCGCAGCGCCTCCAGCACCAGGGCCTTTGCGCCCACGTCGATGCCGCGGGTGGGCTCGGAGACGAAGAGGAACTTCGGCTCCAGGGCGAACGCCTTAGCAAGGCAGATCTTCTGCTGGTTGCCGCCGGACAGCTCCTTCGCCTTCTGCTTGGAGCTGGTGCACTTGATGGCCAGCTCGTCGATATACCGCTCGGTGATCTCCCGGATCGCCTTTTCGTCGCGCCACTTGATGAGGCCGCCCAGATAGTTTTTCAGGAACTTGTCCTGGACCTGCATGGCCGGGAAGGCCACGTTCCATTCCAGGGTCTCGTCCAGCAGCAGGCCCACGCCGCGCCGATCCTCCGACACGAAGGCCAGCGATGCATCCAGGCACTTGCGGGGGCTGTTCAAGGGGATGGGCTTTCCATCCAGCTCCACGGTGCCGCCCGCTTCGTAGAGGCCCATGATCCCGTTGGGGATGCCCAGCTTCCCCTGGCCGGCGAGGCCGCCGATGCCCAGGATCTCGCCCTCCTTCACGTCCAGGCTCACGTCCCGGACGATCTCGCCGGGCATATCGACCCACAGACGACGGATGGACATGATCGTCTTGCCGTCCGACTTATCCCGCACGCCTGCGCTGGCGGCCGTATCGATGTTCCGGCCGACCATCCATTTGGAGATCTCGCTGACGTTGGTCTCCTTGGCGGGAATATCCTTGACCACAAAGCCGTCGCGCATGACGACGACCTTGTCACAGACCGACAGGATCTCATGGAGCCGGTGGGTGATGAAGATCACGGCGATGCCGTTTTTCGACATGGAGCGGATGGACTCGAGAAGCGCTTCCGCCTCCTTCTCCGTCAAAACGGCGGTGGGCTCGTCCAGGATCAGGAGTTTGAGCTGATCCTTGCTGAGCTCTCGGGCGATCTCCGTGAACTGCTTGTGGCCCACAGGCATCTCATTGATGACCATGCTCTTGTCTACCTGGAACCCCATCTTTTCGATGGCGGTCTCCGCCCTGCCGGTCATCTGGTTATAATCCAGTGTATCGAGCCGGTCTCCAAAGACCTCGGAGACCACATTCCGCTTCTTCGGCTCCCGATTCAGGAGAATGTTCTCCGTGGCCGTGAAGCCGGGGATCAGGGAAAACTCCTGATGCACCATGCCGATGCCCGCGGCCAGGGCGTCGAAGGGCGTTTCGAAATGGACCGGCTGTCCGTTGAGCAGGATCTCTCCCTCGTAGCCGCCGGTCTCCCGGATGACATCCATACCGAAAAGGATCTTCATCAGCGTGCTCTTGCCGGCGCCGTTCTCGCCGCAGAGCCCCAGTACCTCACCCTCACCCAGCGTGATGTTGATGTCGGTCAGGACCTGGTTGCCGAAGAAGTCCTTCTTGATGTTGCGCATTTCCAACAGGGGCGTGTTCTTTTTTTCCATTTTTTACAGGCCCTCTTTCTTAAAAGGGGGGGAGGATTGGGCCCTCCCCCCATGTCGCTCAGTTGCGGTTCAGCTTATTTGATGGTGAAGTACTTCTCAGGCACCTCGATCTCGGTGGCGCCCATGTAGTGGCCGGGATTGCCCATGATGTAGGTATCCTGGTACACAAGGAAGGTGTTGTCGGCCTTGACGCCGGTCTCCGCATTGGTGTAGTTGGAGCCGTTCCAGGCAGCACCGGGGGAGAAGACTTCGTACGCCTTGGCGATGTCGTCCATGTCGAGCAGCTCGCTCTCGCCCTTGATGACGTTCACAGCATGCTGGGCAAGACCGGCGGACACGGTGTAGCCATAGGAGTAGGCCCAGGTGCCGAAGCGGCCAGCGCCACCCTTCTCGCAGACGGCCTGCTCGACCTTGGCCAGGATCTTGGCGTAGTCACCAGCCTCAGCGGTCAGATCGATGCCCAGGGCACCGGGGTAACCCATGGTGGGAGAGGGCAGATCAGCCTCGACGAAGCAGCCGCCGTAGGCGAGGAGCTGCTTGAGCAAGGGCTCGGTGTGTGCGTCGTTGGTGCAGAAGTAGGCAGCGTTCTTGCCATACTGCTCGACCCACTGGGGCACATGCTCGAGGATGTAAGCCTGGGCACCGGCCACGCCCACGTCGGTGGTGGGATCGGGCGCGGTCTCCAGGACGAAGGTCATGCCAAACTCTTCGCAGGCAGCCTTCATGATGGCCACGCGGCGGCTCATGGTCTCATAGGACATGTGCCGGGGGAAGGAGATATGGACGAAGGTGTCGCAGCCCATCTCGTGAGCGGTCCGAATCATTAGGTAGCCGCGGGCGACGAAGTCGTTGTTGCAGACCAGGTCAGCGGCGCTGCCGATCTCGGGCAGGTCCTCGTGGGACTCACCGGCGATGCAGAGGATGTCAGGACGACGCTCCTTGATCTGACGGAAGGCCTCGGTGGTGCCGGGCACGGCCTGGTTGACGATGATGGCCTTCATCAGAGGATCGTCGGACATGTTGACGATGGTCTGGATGGTGGTCTCCAGCTCCTCAGTGAAGTTGTCGGGATAGATGGCCAGCTTGACCACATCCTCGCCGTACATGGCCTGGAAGGCCTCGGCGCCACGACGATCATCCTCGCTCTGGGAGACGGAGCCGGTGATGATGCCGATGTGGAACTCATCGTCAGCAGCAGCGGGCTTCGCGATGGCGACCAGGGTGAACAGCATGGTCAGCGCAAGCATCAGGGACAGTGCTTTCTTCATGGTTTTGATTTCCTCCTGTTTTTTATTCTCGGGTGGTCCGGCGTTTTTTTCCCATAGAAAGGAACGTTTTCTTTTGTGAAACAAAAGAAACGAGGCGTACGCCTCGTGCGGCCGTTTTACCCGTCTGCTGGGTAAAAGCGCAGGACGTCCTGAACACATATTAGTATAGACAGTTGACAGCGCCTTGTCAATCAATTGTTCACATTCCCCTGCCGTCGCCTGTTCTGCATAGCTTCTCTGTATTCGAGGCACAGTAAGAAAAAAACGGAAAGGAAACGCAAGATGAAGCAAATCGGCAGCGCCACGCTGCTCTTTGAGTACCGGCCCTATGTGCTCTCCGCCGCCAGCGTGGCGGGGAAAGCGGAGGAACAGGGCCCCTACGGCCATGTCTTCGACGAGATCATGGAGGACGACCGGCTGGGCGAAAAGACCTTCGAACAGGGGGAGCGGCGGATGCTCCTCAAGGCCCTCTACCGGGCCACGACCCGGGTGAGCCTGCCCATGGAGGCGGCGGGCTGTCTGCTGGCCGGGGACCTGCTCAACCAGATCGTCACCGCCAGTTACGCCGCGCGGGAGCTGGCCATCCCCTACCTGGGCCTCTACGGCGCCTGCTCCACCATGACGGAAGCGCTGCTCCTGGGCGCCACCCTGGTGGACGGCGGCTATCGGGACCGGGCCCTCTGCGCCGCCTGCTCCCATTTCTCCACCGCCGAGCGACAGTACCGCTTCCCCCTGGAGATGGGCACCACCGCCCCGCCCCACGCCCAGCGGACCGTCACCGGTGCCGGCGCCGTGCTCCTGGGCGCCTCTCCCCTGCCCCACACCGGCTTTCACCACGTCCGCCTGGAGGCGGCCACCCTGGGCCGCGTCCGGGACCTGGGGATCACCGACGCCAACAACATGGGCGCGGCCATGGCCCCTGCCGCCTATGACACCATTGCGCGGCATTTGGGCGACAGGGGGATGGGCGTTGCGGAGTTCGACTGGATCGTGACGGGGGATCTGGGGGACTTTGGGAGCCGGATGCTGCAGGAGCTGGCGGCGGAGGGCAAGATGGAGCTGGGGGAGCGGCACATGGACTGCGGCAGCATGATCTTCAGCCCCGAGCAGGGGTATCACTGCGGCGGGTCGGGGTGCGGCTGCAGCGCGGTGATGCTGGCCGGGCACGTGCTGCCGGAGCTGGAGCGCGGCGCGGTGAAGCGGGTGCTGTTTCTGTCCACCGGCGCCCTCATGAGCCCCCTGTCCGCCTGTCAGGGGGAGAGCATCCCGGGCATCGCCCACGCGATCTCTTTGATTTTTGAGGAGTAAGAAAATGGATTGGAGTATGTATGCAAAAGTGTATTTGGTGGGCGGGCTGCTCTGTACCTTCGGGCAGCTGGGTCTGTCCCTGACCCGGCTGACCACCGCCCGCATCCTGGTGATCTACGTGACTGCCGGGGTCATTTTGGGGGGCCTGGGCGTGTACGAGCCCTTGGTGGACTGGGCCGGCGCCGGGGCCACGGTGCCATTGACCGGCTTTGGCTACGCCCTCAGTCAAGGCGCAAAAAAGGCCGTGGCGGAGCAGGGGCTCCTGGGAGCTTTCACCGGCGGCATCACCGCCACCGCGGGCGGCATAGCAGCCGCCATCCTCTTTGGCTACCTCTTCGCCCTGCTGGCCCGCCCGAAGACAAAGATGTAGCATGACAAAAGCGGCCCAGCGAAAGCTGAGCCGCTTTTGGGTTCGTTTATCTTATTTTCCGGGGAGCTTGTTGGGCTCGCCGTATTCCACGCCCCAGGTCTCCACCCGGACGGTCTCCATGATCTGATCCTTATAGGGCTTGTCCTTGCTGTCGGTGGTGGTGGCAGCGATCTTGTCCACCACGTCCATGCCGGAGGTCACCCGGCCGAAGGCCGCGTACTGGCCGTCCAGGAAGGTGGAATCCGCATGGCAGATGAAGAACTGGCTGCCGGCGCTGTCGTAGGGCTGGGCCCGGGCCATGGAGAGGACGCCCCGCACGTGGGAGATGTCGTTCTTCACGCCGTTGGCCGCAAATTCGCCCTTGATGCTGTAGCCGGGACCGCCGGTGCCCCTGCCGTCCGGGTCGCCGCCCTGGATCATAAAGCCGGAAATGACCCGGTGGAAGATGAGGCCGTCATAGAAGCCGCTGTTGGCCAGGGAGATGAAGTTCTTCACGCTCTCGGGCGCCACCTCGGGGTACAGCTCCAGTTCGATCACGCCGCCGTCCTGCATGGTGATGGTGGCGATGGGATGGGTCTTGTCCACGTTCGTTTCCTCCTTCGTTTCGTTCTTCTGCTGGGCAGCGAGCAGCGCTTCCGCGGCCTTGTCCGCCCTGGAGACCTCCTCCGTGGCGCAGGCCAGGGACAGGAGCAACAGCGCCACCAGCAACAGCACGATAGTCTTTTTCACGATACCTTTTTCTCCTTATTTGCAATAAAATAGGTTACTGCTTCCCCTTCTCTTCCGGGGCGGGCAGCACACCGGAAACGTCCAGCTGCAGCGCCTCCGCCAGCAGGGCGATGAAGTTATTGACCACCTGGGAACGGTAGTTGCCCTGCTGCGTCAGCAGGCAGTACCGAGCGGACAGGGACGCCCCGTCGCTGATCTGCTTGGCCGCCAGCCCCTCGTTCTCCAGGGCCGGGACGGCTTTCTCGGACACCAGCCCAACGGCGAGGCCCGCTTTGGCCATCTTGGCCGACATATTGGGACTGCTGCTCAGGGCTTTGAGGTAGAGGGTGGCGTTCTTGGCCTTGAAGGCAGACAGGACCGGCCCATGATACAGCTCCTCCATGGCGATAGGCACGCCGGAAAGCTGCTTGATGGTGACGGTGTCCTTCTTCCCCTCGTCCAAAAGACCGGCGCCAGGCTTGTAGATGGCCACCGTGGGCGCCGTCTGGATGCACAGCAGGTTCACGTTCTCGGGGAGGACGCCCACCGTCTTCAAAACGGCCACCTCGATAATGCCGTTCTGCAGCATCTTGCACAGGTCCGTCGGGCTGGCCTCCAGGTATTTGATCTCGGTCTGAGGGTACTTCTGGGCAAAGGCCAACACCGCGTCGGCAACGATGCCTCCCGCCACCGAGGGCGTCACGCCGAAGCGCAGCATGCCCTTCTGGCCGGAGAAGCCGCTGGCGATCTCATTCTTGGCCGCCTGCTCGATCTCACACATGCGCTTGGCCTGCTGATAGAGGATCATACCGGCGTCGGTGAGCTCCAGTCGCCTGGCACCCCGGAAGAAGAGCCGGGTGCCATACTTCTGCTCCATGGCCTTGATCTGGTTGCTCAAAGCCGGCTGGGCGATGTGGAGCTTCCGGGAGGCCGCCGTCAGGCTCCCTTCCTCCACGATGGTGACATAGTTAAAATAATACTGTAGATTCATGCTCCGTTTCCTCCAAATTGTCGCTCCTCGCTAGTATAGCAAAAATACATACGGAGTTCAAGCCATTTAATTGCTCATATCGCACATTTTAAGAACGGGACGGGCGCAAGCCCGTCCCTTTGGTCGTTTACCATCGTCGTATCTTCACTTCAGCTTCAGTGTAGCGGCCCTGGAAAAACTGGCGCCGTCGGCGTTCCGGGCCTCGCAGCGGTACTGATACCCGTTGTTGGCCGCCGTCACCGTGACGCTGTACGTGGCGGAGGTCGCCCCGTCGATCTTCTCCCAGGTCCCCTCCTTGGAGGTGCACACATACCACTGGTAGGTCACGCCCTCCCCTTTCACCTTAACCTTCAGCATCACGACGGTCCCCGATTTCACCTTGGCGCTCTTGGGATGAGTGCTGAACTTCGGCAGCGACAGCTTCACACTCACCTTGACGATCTTGCTCATGACGCTGCCGTCCTCGTTCTTCACCTCGCACCGATACAGCCAGTCGTTGTCTGTCTTGGCCGCCACAAAAGAATAGGTGTCCGAGGTGGCGTCGGGGATCTTCTGCCAATCGTCGATCCCGGGGGCGCACTTGTACCACTGATACTGCAGGTGCGGGCCCGTGGCCTTCACGGTGAACTTCACCGTCGCTCCGCTCTTAACCTTGGCCGTCTTGGGCTGGGTCTTGATCTTCGGCTTCACCGGCGTCACCGTCATGGTGGCCGCCTTGGAGAAGACTTCCTTCCCCTCGTTTGTCACGCCGCAGCGATACTGGGAGCCGCTGTTGCCCGTTACGCCCACCACGGTCAGGCTGGCCTCGGTGGCGCCCCCTATGGGCTTCCAGTCATCGGTTTCAGAATATCTGCTGTACCACTGATAGGTGACGCCCTTCTGCTTCACCTTCACCTTGAAGGTGGCCTTGTTCCCCGCCTTCACCGTGACGCTCTTGGGCTGGGTCTTGAAGGTGACATAGATGGCATCCGGATCCACCGTCCCGTTCTGGAAGCGGAGGGTCACCTCCAAATCCCCCCGACCCGTAGCATATCGATAGGTGCAGCGGTCATACGCCTTCGGCATGGTGATGACGCCGGTGGCGCTGTCGTAGGTGACGCCGTCGCCAGTGACGGTGACCTTGGTCTTGTCGGCCACCCGGGCGCCGAAATCATAGGTATACGCGCCGTCCTTCTTGGTCAGGGTCTGGTTGGGGATCTCCTGGGTGCCAAGGTCGAAGTAAGTCGATTGTATCTGGGTGTTCTTGCTCAGATCCAGGCTGGCCAGCCGATTGCCGCCGCACCAGAACCGCTCCAGGGCCGCATTCTGGCTCAAATCCAGGGCGCTCAGCTGATTGTTCTTGCAGGAAAGGCTTTTGAGGATGGCATTCTGGCTGACGTCCAGTGCGGTGAGCTGGTTATTGCCGCAGTTGAACCATACCAGCTGCGCGTTCTTGCTCACGTCCAGGGCGCTCAGCCGGTTGTCCTCGCAATTCAGCGTGCTCAGATTCGGGCACTTGCTCACGTCCAGAGCGGTGAGCTGGTTGCGCTGGCACTGAATTCTCTGTAACAAGGGGTTGTGGCTCAGATCCAAAGCGGTGAGCTGGTTATTATAGCATTCCAGCTCCGTCAGCTGAGGGAAATTGCTCAGATCCAGCTTGGTCAGGTCAAGATGGTAACAGCCCAAATGCTGCAGGGCGGTGAGCTTGCTGATGTCCACCGGGGCGGAGAAGGGATTGCTGGAGATGTCCAGCTTCGTGAGCCCCATATTGTGGCTGAGATCCAGGGCCGTCAGCTTGTTCATCTGGCAAAACAGCACCTGCAGGGCCGCGTTCTTGCTCACATCCAGAGACGTCAGCTCATTCCGGTAGCAATTCAAATACTCCAAACCGCTGAGGCTGCTGACGTCCAGCTTCTCGATTTTGTTGGAACCGCAGTCCAGATGCTTCAGCGCCGTGTTCTTGCTCACGTCCAGGGCGGGGATCTTGTTGGAGTAGCAGTTCAGATATTCCAGCGCCGTATTCTTGCTTACGTCCAGGGCGGTGAGCTTGTTGTAGTAACAGTACAGCTCCTTCAGAGCCGGGAAATGCTCGATGCCCGTCAAGTCCTCAATGTTTTTGGAGCTCACGCCCACGGCGGTAACGGCGTCCACCTCGTCCTTGGTCATGTAGTCCTTGCCGCCGGCCAGGTTGTCCCTGACCCACTGGCGGAAATTCTCGTCCGGAAAGTTGGTCCCATCGATCTCCAGATACCTTTCCCCCGTGGCCAAAGACGTCATAGGGAACAGGGACACGCAAAACAGCAGGCACAGCAACAGAGACAGTATACGTTTTTTCATGCTTCTTTTTCCCCCTTTTTGTCCTTTTCAGTTGGTTCTGCGCGAATAGAATACCGCAACCGGGGCTGCGCCGAAAAACGCAGGCTCCGTTACCGCCACATAAATTGCTTTGCACATCACAGAGAATGTCTAAATGAAGGAAAGGTTTTACCGAGGAAAAACGCGTTCTCTGTGGTTGCCGTATTCGATTTATGTGATGCTTGTTATTATATCAGCAACCATGATAAATAGCAAGGAACACAATGAAAAACGTGCTCCCTGCCGAGTTGCTAAACTAACCGATGTCATTTTGTTTTGATAGGTCATTCCGGATTTATAAGAGGATCCCAATCAGACATAGTCATTGTTTTATTGCATCATTTTCTTCCGAAGCAGCCTCTGCTATTGCATGTTTGCTTGTAAAATACGCAAATGTATTAAATCCGGTTTGATGTATTGCAAGAGAATGTATGTAATACTGATCCGCATCTAAAACATATGCATTCGGCGAGCAGATTCTTCGTTGGTTCCATGAGGCGGATTGCAGGCTGACCGGGAACCTTCAGTCAGGATCCGCCGAAGCCAAATCAGCGGAGAAGATGCCGCCCAATATGTATGGTTTGGACGCGGATCAGTATAAGCTATAGTGTCGGATTGAAAAGGTAGAGAGTATCATGTGACTTAGAGCAGTCTTGCCGGTCACATAGGTCTCTATGAACAATACCTTCGCCATACTGCAAAACCGAGCCGCCGGTTTCCCGACGGCTCGCAGTAGTTCTATGTATGGGTGCTTTACTTCTTGAGCAGGGTGGCAACTTTGGAGTAGGCCTGGCCGTCGGCGTTCTTCGCCAGGCAACGGAACTGCCAGCCGATCATTTCCGCCGTGACCTTGACCTCGTATTTATCCTTGGTGGCGCCCTCCAGCAGGATCCACTCACCGATCTCGGAGGTCCGATAGTACCACTGGTAGGTCACGTTCTTGCCGCTGGCCTTCACCTTGAACTTGGCCTTGCCGCCGATCTTCACCTTGGCGTCCTTGGGCTGGGTCTTGATGGTGGGCGGCTGGGGCGTCACCGTCAGGGTCACGACGGCGGAATCCACCTCGCCGTCGGCGTTCTGAATGTGGCAGTAATACTGGCTGCCGTCGTTGGCCTTGGATGCCACCACATTCAGATCCTTCTTGTTTCCGCCTGCAACCGGCTGCCACTCGCTCTCCGCGTTGGCGCGGGTGAACCACTGATACGTGATGTTCTTCCCGGACGCCTTTACGGTCAGGTTCTTGGGCTGGGTCTTGATGGTGGGCGCCTGGGTCTTCACCGTCAGACTGACCGCGATGGTATACACCTCGCCACCCGCCGCGTTCCGCACCCGGCAGCGGTACTGGGTGCCGGTGTTCGCCTTGGTCCCCACCACATTCAGCGTGGCCTTGGTCTCGCCGGCCATAGTCGTCCAGTCCGTAGCGCCCAGGGCCATGCTGAACCACTGGTAGGTCACGTCCTTCTCCTTGGTCTTCACGGCGAACTTGGCCTTGGACCCGCTCTTCACCTTGGCGCTCTTGGGTTGAGTCTTGATGGTGGGCGGCACCGGCAGCTTCTCCGTGGTCTTGTGCTCCCGGCTCAACTCCGCGTGGCAGCGGATGCAGTAGACCACCTCATCGTAGCTGCCTTCGGTGGTCGTGGTGGCGGGCACCTCGTTCTCCTTCACCGGCTCCCCGGGCGCATGACCCAAAGCCGGAACGGTCTTCGTGACCCGGCTCAGCTCCTCGTGGCAGACCGCGCAATAGGTCACCTCGTCGTAGCTGCCCGCGTCAGTGCAGGTGGGTGCCACCTCGTTCTCCTTCACCGGCTCCCCAGGCACGTGCTCCGCCTGGATGGTCGCCCCCAGCAGGACGCGGCCGTGGATGTCGGCGGACAGGACGCCGGTGACCGTCAGCACCTGGTCCTCCAGATACTTGTCCAAATCCAGCTGCAGGTTCGCCGCCGCCAGGGCCTTCTTGGTGGCCTTCACCCGCACCAGCCGGGCCATGAGGCCGTCGTTCAGCTGGTCGATGGTGGCCGTCGTGGGCTCCACCGTCATCTCGGTGTCCTTGACCTCCACGATCATGGCGTCCACGATCTCCGGGATATGGTACCCGCTCCGGTTCATGGTCATGGCCTCGCCGGTCACGGTGACCCGTTTGCCCACCTGTACCGCGTCCAGATCCGCCTGGGCATTGGAGCTATCCAGCAGGGCCACCAGCCCCCGGTCCCCGCCCTGCAGATACGCTTCCTTGCCGCTACGGTAGGTGACGATGCCGGTGAAGGAATCATGCCCCGATGTGGCCCCCGTCCCGGCAGCAAAGGCCGGGCACAGGCACAGCAGCAGGGCCAGGGTGAGCAGGATGAAAGCGGTCTTTTTCATGGTGACAACCTCCTGATGATACAATGGCCAAAACAGCTATAAATCGACGAATCAAGTATACTGCGCATAGCCAGGAATTGCAAGGCGAACGGGGGCCGGGATTCCTGCTTGCCAGGGGCGGGGGCGGCGTAGTATACTGGGGATGATAGAAGGGGAAATAGCGCATGGAACGGGTGTTTGCCTACATTTTGTCATATGGCGGCATGGCCACGGTGGGGCTGCTGGCGGCGGCAGGCTGCGCGGCGGTCGTGGGCGTCCGGGAGAAGCTGGACTGGCCCGTGCTGTTCCCCATCCTCTCCTTGAGCTTGCTGCCCCTCTATTTGGGCGCCAAGCTCTTTGGGGTCCTGTCCTATGGGCTGTATCTGAGAGAACCGGGGGTGCCCTGGGACTGGGGGCGGCTGTGGGCGGACAGCGGCATCGTGTTCTACGGCGGGATGCTGTTCTTCCTGCTGGCGGTGGATCTGGGCATCCGCCGGTTCGTGCTCTACAAGCGGGCGTCCAGCTGGGGGCTCACGGCCCTCATCATCCCCCTCTTCCACGGGTTCGCCCGGATCGGCTGCTACTTCGGCCGCTGTTGCTACGGGATCGTCGCGGACGGGGCCTTTTGCAGCCACTTCTTCGAGCACCGGCTGCCGGTGCAGCTGATCGAAGCCGGGTTCAACTTCCTGTTGTTCGTGGGGCTGCTGCTCCTCTTCTACTACCGGAAGCGGACCCGTGGGAAGCTGGTGCGAGTGTACCTATGGGCCTACGCCACCTTCCGATTCCTCATCGAATACTTCAGGGACGACGCCGTGCGCGGCGGCTTCGGGCCCCTGTCCTTCTCCCAATGGGTGAGCCTCGGCATCCTCATGGGGCTGATCGTCCGCGCGTGCATCCTGCGGTATAGGAGGAAAGCTGCATGAAAAAACGTACCTGGGCCGCCCTCATCTTAGTGGGCCTGGTGGGGCAGTTCGCCTGGACCATCGAGAACATGTACTTCAACGTGTTCCTGTACAACGCCATCGCCCCGGACCCCACGGCCATCGCCTGGATGGTGGCCCTGAGCGCCATCGCCGCCACGCTGACCACGCTCCTCATGGGCGCCCTCTCGGACCGGGTGGGCAAGCGCAAGGCCTTCATCTGCTTGGGCTACATCCTCTGGGGCGTGTCCGTCATGGCCTTCGCGCTGCTGGCCCGCCCCGCGCGGCTGGCCGGGTTCCGGGCGGCCTACGCCCAGGGCGTCCTGACCGGGCCCATCCTGGTGGTCATCCTGGACTGCGTCATGACCTTCTTCGGGTCCACAGCCAACGACGCCGCCTTCAACGCCTACGTGACCGACGTAACCACCACCGAGAACCGGGGCCGGGCGGAGAGCGTCCTCGCTATCCTGCCCCTCATCTCCATGCTGGTGATCTTCGGCGTGTTCGACAGCTGGACCCAGCGGGGGGACTGGTTTGCCTTCTTCCTGTTCTTCGGCGTGCTCATGAGCGTGACGGGCGTGGCGGCCCTGTTCCTGGTGAAGGACAGCGAAGCCCTGCAGCCCCGGCGGGACAGCTATTTTCAGAATCTTCTCTACGGCTTCACGCCCCGGGTGATTAAAACGCTGCCGGAGCTCTACCTATCCCTCCTGGCCTTCACCCTCTTCTCCATCGGCGTGCAGGTGTTCTTCCCCTATCTGATCGTCTACTTCCAGCACTATCTGAAGATGGACAACTACGCCATCGTTCTCGGCGTGGTGCTGCTGTTCGCGTCGGTGGTCAGCGTCCTCACCGGCCGGTTCCTGGATAAATACGGCAAACTGAACTTCGTCCTGCCTGCGGCGGGGGTCATGATCGGCGGGCTGTTGGGGCTCTATTTCGTCCGGTCCATGGCCGGGGTCATGGTGACCGGCGCCGTCATGATGTCCGGGTACATGCTGGTGACCGCCGCCCTGTCCGCCCTCATCCGGGACTACACCCCCAAGGACAAGGCGGGCCACTTCCAGGGGGTGCGGATGGTGTTCGCCGTGTGCCTGCCCATGATCGTGGGGCCCTTCATCGGCTCGGCGGTGATCCGCAAGAGCGGCGCCGTCTATGAAGACCTGGGCGTGGTGAAGAGCGTGCCCACCCCCGCCATCTTCCTGGCGGCGGCGGTGTGCGTGCTGCTGCTCATCCTGCCCGTGCTGCGGCTCTACAGGAGGAAACGGACATGAGGACCATTTGGGGCGAACAGCTCAGGGACAACAGCATCCTGCCGGAATACCCCCGGCCCCAGCTGAAGCGGAACAGCTTTTTGAACCTGAACGGGCCCTGGCAATTCTATATGGGCCCTGCCGACGAAAAGCCGGACCGGCTCCCGGAGACCATCCTGGTCCCCTTCTCCCCGGAGAGCGAGCTTAGCGGCATCCTGCGGAAGAAGCGGAGCGGGGACATCCTCTGCTACCGCAGGAGCTTCACCCTGCCAGAGGGATTTTTGCGGGGGCGGCTGCTGCTGCACTTCGGGGCGGTAGACCTGGTGGCCACCGTGTTCGTCAACGGCCGGGAGTGCGGCACCCATCGGGGCGGCTACTGGCCCTTCAGCTATGACATCACCGACCTCATCCGGGAGAAGAACGTGATCGAGGTAAATGTGGAGGACGACGGGGCGGAAGCGAACCTGGACGCCCGGGGCAAGCAGAGCGACACCCCCGGCGGCATCTGGTACACGGCCCAGAGCGGCATCTGGCAGACCGTGTGGCTGGAGAGCGTGCCGGAGCAGTACATCTCGGGCCTGAGGGTCACGCCCCTCTTCGACAAGGAGGCGGCCCTGATCGAGGTGCAGACCAACGTCCCCGGCAAGTGCCTCATCCACCTGGACGGCATGATCTACGCCGCGGCGGCGGGGACGGCCGTCCACGTGCCCGTGGAGAACATGCGGCCCTGGTCCCCGGCGGACCCCTATCTCTATCGCTTCTCCGTCACCTTCGGCGAGGACCGGGTGGAGAGCTATTTCGGCATGCGCAAGTGCTCCATGGAGAAGGATGAACGGGGCGTGCCCAAGCTGTTCCTCAACAACAGGCCCCTGTTCCACAACGGCCTTTTGGACCAGGGCTACTGGCCCGACGGGCTCTACACCGCCCCGGCGGAGGCTGCCATGGTCTGCGACATCCAGACCATGAAGGCCCTGGGGTTCAATATGCTCAGGAAGCACATCAAGATCGAGCCCCTCAGATGGTACTACCTCTGCGACACCATGGGCATGCTTGTCTGGCAGGACATGGTCTCGGGCGGCGGCCCCTACAAGGCCGGCGTGGTGACCGTGCCCGTGGCGGGCATCCTCCCCCATCGGATCGACAACGGCTACAAGGCCTTCGGCCGCAAATCCGAAGGGAGCCGGCTCCGGTACTACGAGGAGCTGGAGGAGACGGTGAAGCTCCTCTACAACTGCCCGTCCATCGTCATGTGGGTGCCCTTCAACGAGGGCTGGGGCCAGTTCGACGCCCTGGAAGCGGTGGAGCGCATCCGGGCCCTGGACAGCACCCGGACCATCGACCATGCCTCCGGCTGGCACGACCAGGGGGGCGGCGACGTGTTCAGCCGCCACGTGTACTTCCGCAAGTTCCGCTACAAGCGGGACAGAGGGGGCCGGGCGGCGGTGCTCAGCGAGTTCGGCGGCTACGCCTGCGGCATCGAGGGGCATCGGTGGTCCAAGAAGGATTTCGGATACAAGATGTTTTCCGGGGAGAAGGAGCTGACGGCGGGGATCGTGAAGCTCTACGACCGGGAGATCCGGCCCGCCAAGGCCCGGGGCCTCTCCGCCGCGGTCTACACCCAGGTCAGCGACGTGGAGGAGGAGATCAACGGCCTCCTCACCTACGACCGGCAGGAGCTGAAGGTGGAGCCGGACGCCATCATCGCCATGAACAA
Organism: uncultured Eubacteriales bacterium; assembly: GCA_902761365.1. Lineage (GTDB taxonomy): Bacteria > Bacillota > Clostridia > Christensenellales > CAG-138 > RUG472. The sequence goes on from CACWJZ010000009.1 coordinate 83,002, forward strand.
ACGGCTGATGCTGGAGGACTAAAAAACGCAGCATATAAAACGGGAAGTATCGCATAGGCGATACTTCCCGTTGGTGCTCTTTTGAGCCCTTTTCTTACCGGGAAAAGGGCCGATTGTTTTCAATGATTCCTTATAACCCCATCTCCTGCTTCACTTCGCCGAAGCACTTGACGGCGAAGTCGAGATCGGCCTTGGTGTGGCCGGCGGAGATCTGGGTGCGGATGCGGGCCTTGCCCATGGGCACCACGGGGTAGCAGAAGCCGGTCACGTAGACGCCCTTGTCCAGCATCCGGCGGGCGAACTCCTGGGCCACCTTGGCGTCGTAGAGCATGATGGGCACGATGGGGTGCTCGCCGGGGAGCAGATCGAAGCCCAGCTTGGAGAGCTGCGCGCGGAAGTAGTTGGCGTTCTCGTGGACCCGGTCGCGAAGCTCCGTGGAGGCTTCCAGCATGTCCAGGGTCTTGATGCTGGCGGCGCAGATGGCGGGCGCGAGGGCGTTGGAGAACAGATAGGGGCGGGACTTCTGCCGGAGCAGGTCCACGATCTCCTTGCGGGCCGCGGTGTAGCCGCCGGAGGCGCCGCCCAGGGCCTTGCCGAAGGTGCCGGTGACGATGTCCACCCGGCCCATGACGCCGCAGTATTCGCTGGTGCCCCGGCCGTGCTCGCCCATGAAGCCCACGGCGTGGGAATCGTCCACCATGACCAAAGCGTCATACTGCTCCGCGAGGTCGCAGATGCCCTTCAGGTTGGCGATGTAGCCGTCCATGGAGAACACGCCGTCGGTGGCGATGAGCTTGATCCGGCAGTCCTTGGCCTCCTCCAGCTTGGCGTGGAGGTCGTCCATGTTGTTGTTCTTGTAGCGGAAGCGCTTGGCCTTGCAGAGGCGGATGCCGTCGATGATGGAGGCGTGGTTCAGCTCGTCGGAGATGATGGCGTCCTCGGGCCCCAGAATGGTCTCGAAGAGGCCGCCGTTGGCGTCGAAGCAGGAGGAGTAAAGGATGGCGTCCTCCTGGCCAACGAACCGGGCGATACGCCCTTCCAGCTGCTTGTGGATGTCCTGGGTGCCGCAGATGAAGCGGACGGAGGAAAGGCCGAAGCCCCACTCGTCATAGGAGGCCTTGGCGGCGGCGATGAGCTCCGGGTTGTCGGAGAGGCCCAGATAGTTGTTGGCGCACATGTTCACCACGCCCTTAGCGAGGGTGGTGTCGATGCGGGAGCGCTGGGGGGTGACGATGATCCGCGCTTCCCGAATGGCGGAAAGCTCGTTCTGATAGAATTCGTATGCCTTCTTCATGTATAGCCTCCTATATGCTTATTTAGTCCAATCTAAGACGACCTTGCCGGAGTTGCCGGAATGCATGGCCGCGAAGCCCTTTTCAAAGTCGGTGTAATGGAACCGGTGGGTGATGACCGGCGTGAGGTCGAGGCCGCCCTGGACCATGTAGCTCATCTGATGCCAGTTGTCCATCTTCCGGCCGTAGATGCCCTGGAGCGTAAGGCCCTTGCCGATGATCAGGTTCATATCGAGATTGATGGGGCCGTTGCCCAGGCCCAGCAGGGAGATCTTGCCGCCGTTGCGCATGACGGACAGCATCTGCTTGAGGGCCGCGCCGCTGCCGGACATCTCCAGGCCCACGTCAAAGCCCTCCACCAGGCCCTGCTCATGCATGATCTCGGTCAGGTCCCTCTTGCCGATGTTCACGGCCGCGTCCGCGCCCATCTTCCGGGCGAGATCCAGCCGATACTCGTTCATGTCCGTGATGACCACCCGGCGGGCGCCCGCGTACTTGCAGATGCCCACGGCGATGACGCCGATGGGGCCCGCGCCGGTGATGAGCACGTCCTCCCCCACCAGGTTGAACATGAGGGCCGTATGGGTGGCGTTGCCGAAGGCGTCGAAGAAGGAGACCACGTCCTCGTCCAGCTTGGGGTCGATGATGATCACGTTGCTGGCGGGGATGCAGACATACTCCGCGAAGGCGCCGTCCCGATCCACGCCCACGCTGTGGGTATTCTTGCACCACTGGATGTTGCCGGTGTGGCAGTTGCGGCAGTGGCCGCAGGTGATGTGGCCCTCGCCGCTGACCCGCATGCCCACCTCAAGGCCGGTGACGCCGGCGCCCAGCTCCGCGATCTCGCCCACGTACTCGTGGCCGATGACCATGGGGGGCTTCACATGCTCGGCGGACCAGGGGGTCCAGTCAAAGATATGCACGTCGGTGCCGCAGATGGCGGTCTTGTGGATCTTGATGAGCACCTCACCGGGGCCGGGCACGGGCACGGGCACCTGCCGAAGCTCCAAACCGACGCCCGCGATGGGCTTTACGATGGCATCCATCATCTTTTGGGTCATACTAAATCGAAGCCTTCCTTTCACATGTTGTATGCGCTCAGTATATCACTGTTGGAAACGGACAACAATGCCCCCGCCCGGGGCGGAGGCAGTATATTATTTCTTTTCCTTGTGGAGGGACCGATGCTTCCGGGGCACGAAGGCGCCCACCAGGGCCCCCGCCGCCGCCGCGATCAGGGAGGGGATCAGCCACCCCAGACCCACGGAGGCCAGAGGGAGCCGCGCTATGAGCAGGCGCAGGGCCGGGATATAGCCGCCGATCTCCGTCAGCACCGTGACGATAAAGGCGCAGAGGGCGCCGTAGGGGGCGCTGTAGGTCTCCTGGTTGATGCGCTTGGGCAGGAAGGAGAGGATCACCAGCATGATGAACACGGGAAAGATCACGTTCAGGATGGGCCCGGCGATGTTCAAAATGGCGGTGGTGCCCAGGTTGCTCATCACGTAGCTAAAGAGGATCATGCCGATGAGCACCGGCCGATAGGGGAGCTTGCCGTGGGTCAGCTCGGCGATGTTCTGAGAGCAGGAGGAGGCAAGGCCGATAGAGGTGGTGAGGCAGGCCGCCGTGACGATGAAGCCCAGCAGCAACGTCCCCGCGGGCCCCACCAGCCGCCGGACGATGAGCACCAGCAGCCCCGCCCGGTCGTTGAGGGCGTTGGCCGCCAGGCCACGCTCGCCGGAGATGGAGGCGCCCAGGAACGTGAGGCCGCCGTAGACCACGAACAGGGCGAAGGCCGCGACCAGGCCCGCCAGGGCCACCAGCCGGAACTGCTTCTTGGGGCTGGTGATGCCCGCCTGCTTCACGGAGGTCAGGGTGACCACGGCAAAGAGCAGGGCGCCCAGCATGTCCATGGTCTGATACCCGGATTCAAGGCCCAGCTTCACGGCGCCCATGGTGGAGGAACCGGGGGCCACCTTCCCCAGGGGATGCAGGACACCCAAAGCGATGAGCACCAGCAGAGCCACGAACATGGCGGGCGAAAGGATCTTGCCGATGATGTCCACCACCTTGCCGGGACGCAGGCACAGAACCAGCACCAAGGCAAAGTAGATGCCTCCGGCCACCCAGGAGGCCCAGCCGGGGATGGAGGTGCCCAGCAGAGGCTTCACGGCAATGTCGAAGGTGGTGGCGGCGGTGCGGGGGATGGCGATGAAGGGGCCGATGCACAGGGTGTTGAAGAGGATCAGCAAGAAGGACGTGGCCTTGTCGAGCTGCAGGGAGATGCTGTTCTGGAAGCCCTCCTGGCAGCGGAAGAAAGCGAGCAAAGCCAGAATGGCGAGGCCCGCATCCGCCAGGATGAAGGCCAGGAAGCTGATGAGCCAGTTGGTGCCGGTGACGATGCCCAGCGCCGGGGGAAAGATGAGATTGCCTGCGCCGAAGAACATGGCGAACAGGGCAAAACCGAGGACGAAGACCTTGCCGAAGGAGAGCTTGTCGTTCATGGGCCACCTCCCGATGTGTGTCCTATATGTGCATTTTCAGTATACCCGGAAAGGGGCCCCGGGCGCAAACGGCCGGAAACGTATCAAAAAGAGATTTTATACCGATTTGTCTCTTTACAATACCATTTTAAGGGGATATACTGGAGGCAGACGACAGGTTTTGCGGTTTGGGAAAGAAAGGGGTATTTACATGAGCGAATTGAGCAGGCGCATGGGGGAAAACATCCGTGTCTACCGCCGGGCCAACCGGATGACCCTTTCGGAGCTGGCGGAGAAGATCAACAAGAGCAAGGCCACCGTGGGCAAGTACGAGCAGGGAGCCATCGCCCTCGATATGGACACCCTCTACGAGATCGCGGCGGCTTTGAAGGTGAGCCCCTTCCAGCTCATGGTGTCCCTGGTGCCGGAGAAGAAGGAGCAGGGTGAGCCCCGGCTTTTGGGCGAGCGCCGGTATCTGTACCTCTACGACGGCCGGGCAAGCCGCATCCTGCGAAGCCTCCTCGTTTCCGGCAAGGAGGGCGAAGACGACACCGTCACCCTGTTCTACGACATCCCCTCCTTTGCGGAGCCTCAGCGGTGCCGGGCCCTCTACTATGGCCATCGGCAGAAGCACGATTTCGTGACTAACTATATCCTGGAGAACCAGTCCAACGGGGTGGAGCACGCCTTCCTCTGCGTCATGCGCTCCCTGGATCGGCCCAGCGAAAGCACGGGGCTCATCTCCGGCATCTCCTCCCGGATGCTGCTGCCGGTCTCGGCCAAGTGCATACTCTCGGAGGACGTGCTCCCCGAGAACGAGGAGCTGACGGAATCCCTGCTGCTCACCAAGGAGGACATTCGCCTGACCCGCCGCTGCAACATGTTCATCGTGGAGCAGATCAGCTGGATCGGATGACCTTTTTTGAGAGGCACGAGAGATGAAATACTTTACTTCCCGGATATGGAGCGGCCTGAACGCCATAGACCCACAGGCAAGAAAGTCCGCATTTGAACGGGCGGACCAGGCATGGGATCAGTATTACGCGTATTTGGACAGCATTCGTCCAAGACTTTCTGCCAGAAGATGGCGGACGATCCTGCAATGCCATGGATTGCACGACTGTGTGATCGAATCAGTCTCTGTCAGCTATAGGTCACGCGGAAGGCGAACCGTCGCAGACGTCAGGTTCGTTTTGGAAAACAGGACCGTGCTCTTTAAGGACGTGACCCGCTTCTCCTTTCAAATCAACAATCAGACCGCTTTCCCCTGCGGCAGCTATGGCTGGGACTATTGTGAGTTTGAACTGTTGGACACAGGCAGAATGACTATTTCGATCCTGGGGGACGTCACCAACCAAATCGATTTGGAGTTCGAAAGCATCGAGTTCAGTAGAAGGTCCAAAGACTGACCGCAGGCGGTTTCATGACCGCCTTTCTTCTTTTTTCACCCTTCCTGCATAGACTGTGCCGGAGGGTCTTTGTATGCACAGACGAAAACGGAAGATTTTGACCTGCCTGCTGCTGGTCCTGCTGGCGGCGGCAGGCATGCTCTGGTACGTGAACGCCAGCTTGCGGCCAGTGCTGGAAGGGCTGGCCTCCGCCCGGGTGGAGAGCGCGGCGGCCCGGGCCATGAACGAAGCCATCCTGGAGGTGCTGGGCAGCGCGTCCACGGGGGAGCTGCTGACCGCCCGGGAGTCCAACGAGGGGCACATCTCCCTGCTCACGGCGGACGCGGGAAAGCTGAACCTGCTGGCGGCGGACTGCGCGGCGGCGGCCCAAAAGAGGATCATGGACCTGGGCGAACAGGGGGTGTCCGTGGCTCTGGGCACCTTGAGCGGCGTGCCCCTGCTGGCGGGCCTCGGCCCCCGGCTCAGCTTCCGGTTCACGCCGGTGGGCATGGTCCAGTCCGCCTTTCACAGCGAGTTCCGCTCGGCGGGCATCAACCAGACCCTGCATCGGATCACCCTGGAGCTCACGGGCACCGTCCGCATCGTGCTGCCGGGCCGATCCTGTTCCGTTTCGATCTTCACCCAGGCCCCCGTGGCGGAGAACGTCATCGTGGGGGACGTGCCCGACGCCTACACCAACGTGGCCAACGAGGACGACCTTCTGAACCTGATCCCGGGGCAATGAAAGAGCGGGGGCGCGTTGCCTCCGCTTGATTGTTCTGCCGCTATTCCGCCGGATACGCCACCAGGGAAACGGCCTCCAGCACGTTGCGGATGGGGATGAGCTGCAGGCCGGGCAGGTCCGTCTTGATCCCCTGGGGCACGATCACGCTGGTGTAGCCCAGGCGCAGGCACTCCTTCAGCCGGGCGTTCATCTGGCCCACGGGCCGCACGTCGCCGGTGAGCCCCACCTCGCCGATGGCCGCCGTGTGGGGCGGCACGGGCTTGTCATAGCAGGCGGACGCTACGCACAGCACCGCCGCCAGGTCCGCGCCTCTGTCCTGAAGCCGCAGGCTGCCCGCCACGCTGAGATAGGCGTCCTTGTCGGAGAGCCGCAGGCCCGCCCGCCGCTCCAGCACGGCCAGAAGCATGTTGAACCGAGGCACGTCCATGCCCACGGCGGTCCGCCGGGGAGCGCCGTAGACCGAGGGGCACAGCAGGGCTTGGACCTCGGCGAGCAGGGGCCGTGACCCCTCCAACACGCAGCCCACCGCACAGCCGGGGGCCGTCCGGGCCGCGGAGAGAAAGAGGCCGCTGGGGTCCGGCACGGGCTCCATGCCCCTGTCCGTCATCTCGAACACCCCCAGCTCGTTGGTGGAGCCGAACCGGTTCTTTTCCGAGCGCAGGAGCCTGAGCCCCTCCTGCCGGTCGCCCTCGAAGTAGAGCACCGTGTCCACGATATGCTCCAGCACCTTGGGCCCGGCCAAAGCCCCCTCCTTGGTCACGTGGCCCACCAGGAATACCGGCGTGCCGCTTTCCTTGGCGAAGCGGGTGAACTTGGCCGCCGAGGCCCGGATCTGGGTGACGCTACCCGGAGACGACGGCGCGTCCTCCGTGAACATGGTCTGGATGGAGTCCACGATAAGGAAGGAGACCTTGCGGCCCTCGGCCTCCGCGAGGATGGATTCCACGGAATTCTCACACAGCAGCAGCACCTCGCCGCCCAGGCCCAGCCGATCCGCCCGAAGGCGGATCTGGTGGCGGCTCTCCTCCCCGGAGGCGTAGAGCACGGGGCCCACCTGGGCAAGATGGTCGGCGCACTGCAACAGGAGCGTGGACTTGCCGATGCCGGGGCTGCCGCCGATGAGCACGGTCATGCCCGAGGTGAGGCCGCCGCCCAAAACCCGGTCGAGCTCGCCGATGCCCGTGGAGGTGCGCTTTCCCGCCAGGGCGGACACCTCCTTCAAAGGCACGGCCTTGCTGGGGGCGGCGGGGGCCTTCAGGCTCACCCGTTCCTCCTCCACGATGGTGTTCCAGCTGCCGCACTGAGGGCACCGGCCCATCCAGCGGGGGGTCTCGTAGCCGCATTCCCCGCAGACGAAAACGCTCTTTTGCTTCATGGCTCCTCCCCTTCGGTCCGCTCCGATGAAAAATCGTTGAGATGCATGTATTCGATGATGTCCCGATCCCGCCAGGTCACGTCCATCCAGATAGCAAAGTCGCCCCCGCCCCCCAGGAACATGGCGCTTTCGCTGGGCCGGGTCAGGCAGAAGGTGGCCCGGTCGTCCACAAAGTAGACGTAGGTCCTGTCCAGCTCCCCATAGACGATGGCTCCGTCGGCCAGGGCAAAGTCCGCCACCCCGTGGGCCACGGTGACGGGCTGCCCGCCCTCGGCCACATAGACAAGGGTGCTGTCCTCCCCGTGGTAGCCGTCCAGGAAGGCCACGATCCGCCCGTCGGTCTTGGGGTCGTGGACGGTGATGCCGAAGTGGTCCTCCCGGCTTTCGCCGGTCTTCAGATCCAGGGTCTTCAAGGTCCCGGAACCGGAGACGTAGACCAGCTTCCCGCCGCCCACCGAGACGGCCGAGACGCCCGCTTCCGCGCTCTCGAACACCTCCAACGTCACGCTCTCGCCGGTCCTGAGATCGCAGCCGAAGAGCTTGTCCCGGTTGGTGCCCGTGCGCTCCACCCAGAAGACCGTGTCCTCCCACAGGGCCAGCACGGGCATGCCCATGTGGACGGTCTTGAGGATGCGGTTCTCCCCCGTCGCCCGATCGTAGGCCCGGATCTGCCCGCCGCCGTTGGCCGTGGCGTCCAGGTACACGATCCAGCGCTTGTTCATCCGAGGATGGCGAATGGATTTATAGGAAAGGTCCAACCGCTGGTAGGTGGCGTGGCGGGTCTCGGTATCGTAGAGGATGGCGCGGGTGAAGGCGGCGGTGCCGTCGGCGGTGAAGTTGCCCACCACAAAGAGGATGGTGCTGCCGCAGACGGAGAAATCCCCGGCGTACTGGTATTCGGGGATCAGTATCTCATGCTGGACCCGGGAGAGGTCCACCCCGTAGATGGTCCTGTCCGTCCCGGGCAGGGGCGTGGGGCTGGGCCGGGGCGTGGGCTCCGGGGTCGGCAGCGGGGTCGGCGTGCTGAACCCCAAGCAGCTCAGGTCCAACGGCTGGTCCGAGGCGTCCCGCAGCACGGGCAGCGCAAAGCGCACCGCGGCATAGAGGCCGCACCCCAGCAGCAGGAGCGTCAAAAACGCCTGCAGCAGGGGCCACAGCCGCGTACCGATCAGGGGCAGAGGCCGCCGCCGTTTCTTCGGTTGTTCTTCCCGTTTGTCCATATGGGATATTGTACCCTTTTCTGTCGTGCAAGTCAAACATAAGGCTTGGGTTTATACCGGCTCCGTTCAGAGATCCTTCCACTCGGTCGTTCATGTTTCTGCATAGGCCGCCCTTTTGCGTGTTCGCTCTCTCGGTCAGGATGACAAAGAGCGCGGTTCCGGCCCCTGTCGAATCTTTTGGAAATTGCAGGAATATATGCAGATTTGCTGTTGCCACCTGAGCAAGACCGTGGTATACTGTCCGTGTTTCCGAAACATTTTCATATTTTGAGGGAGGGATCTATGTTCAGCGGATCAGGCATCATCCGAATTTACGCCGGCCAGTCCGGCCGTCCCTTTGCCAAGCGCATGTGCGCGTACCTGGGGGCCCAGCTGGGCGACTCCGAAACCATCATGTTCTCCGAAGGCAACATGTTCGTACGCGTCAACGAATCCATCCGGGATAAGGACGTGTTCCTGGTCCAGCCCATCGCCCGTCACCCCAACGACGAGCTCACGGAGCTCCTCTTCTGGATCGATGCCTTCAAGCGCTCCTCTGCCAACTCCGTCACCGCCATCATCCCCTACTTCTCCTACGCCAAGGGCGACAAGATGGACGAGCCCCGGGTGTCCATCCGGGCCCGGGTCTGCGCAGATTGCATCGAAGCCGTGGGCGTGGATCGGGTCATCTTCATGGACCTGCACGCCGCCCAGATCCAGGGCTTCTTCAAGAAGCCGGTGGACCATCTGCGCGCCGAGCCCCTGCTTACCGAGTATGTGAAGCGCACGGGCATCGTGGATGAAAATTTGGTGGTGGTCTCCCCCGACGCCGGCTCCGCCAAGCGGGCCAGGGACTTTGCCAAGCAGATCGGCTGCCCCGTGGCCATTGGCGACAAGACCCGCACCGACCACAGCGAGAACGCCAAGGTCCTGGAGGTCATCGGCGAAGTGGAAGGCAAGAACTGCCTGGTGGTGGACGACTTCTCCATCTCCGGCGGCACCATGGTGGACATCGCCCGAGGCCTCAAGGAGCGGGGCGCCAAGCGCATCTTCGGGGCCCTGTCCCATAACTGCATGAACGAGAAGGCCCTGAACCGGTTCGACGACAGCCCCTACGAGTTCGTGGTCACCACCGACACGGTGGAGTGCCCCGAGGCCCGCAGGCACCCCAAGATCAAGATCATCTCCGCCGCGCCCATGTTCGCCCAGGCCGTGAAGCTCATCCACGACAAGGCCCCCATGAGCACTCTCTTCGACCAGCGCATCAGCAAGCGCATGCTGGACATGAGCTTCGCCGAGCAGCTCACGCTGCTGGGGGAGTAAAACAGCCATCCGTATACATGCGAAGAGGCCGCTGCCGAGCGGCCTCTTTTTCATCTCGTCTTCTATTGATATATCCCCATGATCGCGTCCGCTTCCCAAAGGCGCTCCATGGTTTCGGCGATGTCCTGATAGATGGGGCAGCTCTTGAAGAAGGTGAGCATCGCTCGGGCCTGCCGGTCGATCTCGGCCTTGGCTCCGTCCTCCTTCGCCTCCGCCTTGCGCATGGCCAGCATGCAGATGAGCTTGTCGATGCAAAGGTCCTCCGCCTTTTGGACGTTCTCCAGGCGCTCCGGCCCGGCCTTGATGGCCGCCGCGATCTCGTAGAAAAAGAAATGCAGGGCCGGGATCTTCGTGAGATAATACTCCGCCATGGCCTGCTCCCCCAGGGTGTGGTAGGTCTCCGCCAGCACCCGCAGCACGTCGATGCGCAGCTCGTCGTCCCTCGTGCAGGTCAGGATGCGCTCTCCGATCTCGATGATCTCCGCGCTGCGGGACCCATCGCCGTTCTGCTCCTGCATATCCTCCAGGATGCAGGTGAGCAGCAGGTCGTTGTTGGGGTATTTCTCCAACGCCTTGCGCAGGAACGCCTCCCCCTTGGCCGGGTCACGGCCGCACTGCTTTCCGCACTCAGCCACCAGGGCCGTCACCGCCGCGTCCACCTGGCTTTGGTCGAAATCCAACAGGTGATCCAGAGAGGTCCCGAAGAAGATGGCCAGTTTGGGCAGCATGTCGATATCCGGGCTGCAGGCGCCCGTCTCCCATTTGCTGACCGCTTGAGAAGAGATATGCAGGTATTCCGCCAGCTCCTCCTGGGTCACCCGTTTCTCCTTCCGCAGCAGCCGTATCTTGGCTCCGATATTCATGCTTTTTCTCCTTACGTCTTTGTTCTTCGAACCGGTTCGATCCGAGTATACCCGATCCTGAACAAAAACACCATAGGCAACTGTTTGGAAATATATCAATCAATAGTTGAATTGTACGCTCATCGTATTCCTGCATAGGATTGTTTTTATGCACAGAAATGAATGAATTTACATTGGGGTTTTTGGTTGAATTTCAGAGAAAAAGTTGCTATAGTTTATGTATGAAAAGGATTTGGGCCATTTTAATAGGGGTACTGCTGCTGGCGGGCTGCACCAAGGAGGGCGCCGCACCTCAGGTGGTGCCTGAGCCGACGACTGCTGTCACGGCGGAGCCAGCGACGGCTGTGCCCACGGTCCTGGTAAAGCAGCATATCATCATCGACGCTGCGCCGAAAGCCACGTCCATGCCCAAGGAGAGTCCCACCCCCACTCGGTCGCCCAGCCTCACGCCCTCCCCGGAGCCCACGGCCACGCCGGAGCCCACGCCTGAACCTGGGCCCCTCGCAGGGATCATCATCGGCCTGGACCCGGGGCATCAGCTGATCTATGACCCCGCGCCGGAGCCTGTGGCGCCGGGCGCCCGGGAGACCAAGCAGAAGGTGGCCGGGGGCTGCAAGGGCATCCGAAGCGGCGTGTATGAATATGAGGTGAACCTGAACGTGGGTCTGCTGCTGCGGGACCTGCTCAAGGAGGCCGGGGCCACGGTAGTCATGACCCACGAGGTGCTGGACGTGAACATCTCCAACGCCCAGCGGGCTCAGATGTTCAACGAGGCCAAGGTGGATCTGGGCATCCGGCTCCACTGCAACAAGGGCAACGACTACAAGCTGGTGGGCGCCTTCATGATCGTGCCCACCCAGAACCGGACCCAATTCTACGACGAGAACGTCCGGGCGGCCAAGACCATCCTGGCGGCCTACTGCGAGGAGACGGGCCTGACCACCCGCTTCGATGAGGGCATGACCTACCGAAGCGACCAGGCAGGCTTCAACTGGTGCGAGCGGCCCGTCCTCACCATCGAGATGGGGCACCTGACCAACCCAGGAGAGGACGCCCTTTTGAGCAGCCCCGCCTTCCAGGCCAGGATGGCCCAGGGGCTCTTCAACGGGATATTGCGGTATTTTCGACCGGATCTGGCCGAAGCCGCCAACGAATAAAATATTAATCGCAAAGGAGCCAATGTCTACCATGGAATCCCCCATCAGCGTTCGTTCCGAGGTCGGAAAGCTGAAGACCGTGCTGCTGCACCGGCCCGGTGTGGAGCTGGAGAACCTCATGCCCGACTACCTGTCCCATCAGCTCTTCGACGACATCCCCTACCTCATCTATGCCCAGCAGGAGCACGATACCTTCGCCTGTATCCTGAGGCAGTGCGGCGTGAACGTGATGTACCTGAAGGACCTGCTGTGCGAGGCAGTGAACCGGGGCGGTGTCCGGGAGGAGCTGGTCTCGGACTACGTGCGGGAGGCCCACCTCTACGGGTCCTATATGCAGGAGGCGGTGAAGGAGTATCTGCTTGCCCTGCCCACGGACCGGATGTTCGACGCCATGGCCGGCGGCGTGCGCAAGAGCCAGATCTCCAAGCTTTCCAAGTACCACCTGGTGGACTACGCCCAGGAGGACTTCCCCTTCTACGCCGAGTCCATGCCCAACCTGTACTTCACTCGGGACCCCTTCGCGTGCCTTGGGAACGGGGTCATCATCTCCCACATGGCCAACGAGATCCGGCAGCGGGAGACCCTGTTCGCGGACTACATTTTCCGCTATCATCCCATCTACAAGAACGTGCCCCACTGGTACGAGCGGAGCAAGAGCTGGTCCATCGAGGGCGGCGACACCCTGGTGTTGAACGAGCGGACCATCGCCGTGGGCATGAGCGAGCGCACCAGCCCCCAGGCCATCGAGGACATGGCCGAGAACGTGCTGGCCGCCAACATGGGCGTGGAGCAGATTTTGGTCATCGACCTGCCCAAGTTCCGCACCTTCATGCACCTCGACACGGTCATGACCATGGTGGACGTGGACAAGTTCGTGGTCCATCCCAACATCCAGCGTTCCATGCGCTCCTTCCTGCTGACCCGGGGCGACGGCAAGCGGAAGCTGACCATCACCGAGACCGGACGGCCCATCGACGAGGCGCTGCGGGATGTCATGGGCCTCGACGAGATCACCCTCATCCGCTGCGGCGGCGCCAGCACCATCGACGCGGCCCGGGAGCAGTGGAACGATGGCGCCAACACTCTGGCGGTGGCCCCCGGCGAGGTCATCACCTACATCCGAAACCACGTGACCAACAGCATCCTCCGGGACCACGGCATCACCGTCCACGAGATCCCCTCCTCCGAGCTCTCCCGGGGCCGGGGCGGTCCCCGCTGCATGAGCATGCCCCTGGTGCGGGACGGGATCTAAGGCGTTCTTCCACAACACAAAGCAAACAAAAACAGGGCTTTTCGCAAGCCCTGTTTTTTAGTGGAAAAAGGTATGTCCTTATGGTTCCTCGGACGAGTCCTCGACGGCAGGGGCAGGCGTGACGATGGGTTCGCCGGTGATCTGGGCCATGAGGCCGTTGAAGATGCCCTCGCAGATCCGGTCCATGAAAACCTCGTCCTGCAGGTTATCCTTGTCCTTGTCGTTGTCCCAGTTGCCCAGGATCAGCAGCGCGCAGGGGCAGCCGCACCCGGCGGCCACGGAGTCGGACTTGGTCTCTATACCATTCTTCTTGCCGTTCTGCCGCTTCATGCCCGTGGCCGCCACGTAGGCGTCGATCATGTTCTGGCCGAAGGCCTTGTTGTCCTTGGAGACCTGGACGTAGCAGGCGGAGGTCTTGGCGTTGATATGGTTGCACATGAGGCGAATCACATAGGTACAGCCGGCCTTCTTGAAGATGGGGCCCCGCTCCTCGTTGGGCAGCGCGCCCTTGGTCTCCTCGGTCCGGCTCAGGACCACGGTGGCGCCCTGGCTCTCCAGATACCGTTTCAGGCGGTTGGCCAGGGTCAGGTTATAGGCGGCTTCGGAGGAATACTTGGACGTGGCGTCCCGGGCCGCGTCGATGCCGATGACCTGACCGTAGAGGGCGGCGCTGATGTTCCCCGCGGGGCCGGCGCTCACATAGGCCGTGGGCTCGGGCGTGGGCGTGGTCGCCACAGGCGTGCCCAGAGCGGGGGTCTCCTTCACCTCCGGCGTAGGCGTGGACGAGGGTGTGGGCGTGGCAGTGGGCAACAGCTCGTCCTTGGGCTCCCGGGAGGGCTCGATGGTGGGCGTGGTCATGACCTCCTCCTGGACGGCGGTACGCATGGCTTTCACCACGCCGGGGCCGTTCTTGATGGCCCAGGAGATGCCCAGGTACAGCCCGGCCAGCACCGCCAGGCACACCAAACAAAACAGGCTGAATCCGATGGGATTGCCGATGCGCAGGAATCTTCTTCTCTTTTTGATCTGCTTCATGGTATATGCCCCTTCAGTATGGGATGTTGTCATTGTATCATCTTGTGCCGGCCCTGTCTGTCGAAAAACAAAAGGTTAACAAAAAAGATAAAATAAAAACAAGTTTCCGGGGACAAGGCTCACAAAATGTGGTATCATTTTCCTGATATGGAAGACGATCTCGCCAACCGACCCCCCATCCGATCCGTCTGCTTCACCGGCCACAGGGAGCTGCCGCCCCGATCGACCGCCGCCTATCGGCAGCTGGTCAGCCGCACGGAGGCGGCTATTCGTCATGCTTTCGAGCGCGGGGCCCGCAAGTTCTACTGCGGCGGCGCGGAGGGGTTCGACCTGCTGTGCGGCAAGCTGGTGCTGCTGGAACAAGCCCGGCACAGGGACCTGCACCTGATCCTGCTCCTCCCCTTTACGGGCTTCGGGGAGCGGTTCACCACCCAGGACCGGGCGGAGCTGGCGCGGCAGAAGAAGGCGGCCGAGGAGATACTCTACCTCTCCCCCCACTACTGCCCCGGCTGCATGGCCATCCGCAACCGGCAGCTGGTGGCGGACGCGGATCTGTGCATCGCCTACCTCACCCGCACCCCCAGCGGCACCGCCCAGACCGTCAGCTTCGCCCGGGAGAAGGGGATCGAAGTCATATTCGTATGAGATGAGGCCGTTCGCCGCAGCCAACACCGCCCAGGATGACAAAGGCAACCAACCACCGGCCAAGCCGGTGGTTTTTCCTATGCGGTCAAAGCCTTCTGTTCCTCGCGCATGCATCAAACGTGCGAATAAAACCACAGGTGTGTCATCCGTTCAAAGGATGCTGATCTGCTGTTGATCTCTCCCTCCGGTTCGCTTCGCTCACCACCCTTGACCTTGGGCTTCGCCCGATCTCGCTGAAAAGGCCGCCCCGTGGCCTTTTCCGGGCACTCGATCCCTTGCACAAAGGGGCTCCTGAGAGGCACGACCAAAAGCCCCCCTTTCATGAAGGGGGGGATATAAGGGGGGATCGTTCCACGGCCCGCAGGACAATCTCACGCAAAAAAAGCTCCCCAGCGGGAGCTTTTTTGTGGTTTCAGCGGGCTATTCCTCCAGGGCGCCGATCTCGCGGAGCTGGGCGAAGGCGCTCTTCACGTCCCGGCCGATGATCTCCGGCGGCGCGTCGTAGCGCTCCGCCATGGCGGCGATCAGGTCCGCCTCTGAGATCTCCTCCTCCAGCAGCGACAGCATGTCCCCCAGGACGCCGTTGCCCCGCACAAGACCGTGGAACGCCGCCGCCCCGGAGGCCACCAGCAGGGCCTCCCCGTTGTTGTCGAATGGGATAAACTTCTGATCCAGCTTCATTTGCTTCTCCTTTTCTCAGTTCAGGGACACTCTTCCTCGGCTTCGTCCCGGGCCTGGGCCCCGCGCAGCAGCGCTTTCAGCTCTTGGACGGTCCTCATCTCCATCCTGGTCCGGCAGGCGGCCACCTTCACCGGGCAGCAGGCTTTGCAAAAGGCCATGCAGTCCGGCAGGAAGACGCAGCCCCTGCATTCCGCCGCCAGCGCGGGCTCAGCCTTGGGCAGGACCAGCGCTTCGTCGTAGATGGTGCCGAAGGGGGCCCCGCCCACGTCGTGCTCGCAGCGATGCAGGCCGCCCTTGGGATCGATGATGACGCTCCGGTCCGAATCCACCATGCAGTAGTGGGTCTTCAGCCGGGCATAGACCGGCGCGGTGTGCTCCAGGTCCAGGTCCCCGACCCGGGTCATGACCGATTCCGCCGCCCGGTACAGGGCCGCGTTCTCTTCGGCGGTGACGGACTGGAAGAGCTGCTCCATGTAGATGCTCACGTTCCGCCGCCCTGCGAACCGGCTGCGGCACTCCGCCAGAGAATCCTGAACCCGGGGCAGGTTCTCCCCGTCGTAGTTCACCCGAAGGACCACGTTCACCCCGGCGTCGGAAAGGAGCTCCACCGCCGCCATGGCCCCGTCGTAGTTGTAGCGGGTCGGGTCCACATACCGCTTGCGGGCCTCGTAGTCCGCCCGGCCCCCGTCCATGGACACCTGCGCCCGCCGCAGATGCCACAGGTCCACGGCCTCCCGGGCCATGTCCGCCGTCAGCAGGGTGCCGTTGGTGATGATGGCGGAGGTGTACGCCACGCCCTGGGCCTGCAGTCCCCGGCAGATGCGCGCGATGCGATCCGCCCCCAGCAGGGGCTCGCCCCCGAACCATTCTATCCGCACCGGCCCCTCCCCCTTGGTGCGGCAGATGAAGGCCGCCACGTCGTCCGCCGTCCGGGCCGTCATGGACACGGGGGTCCAGCCCTCCTCGTAGCAGTAGACGCAGCGGGCGTTGCAGCCCGTGGTGGGCAGGATGGTGTAGCTGGAAAGACCCGGCTTTCGGGGCTCCATGGTCCTAAGGATGCGGAGGATCAGGTCGTACTGGGCGGCCTCGTCATATCCCCGCTCCACCAGGAAGCGGTACCGCATAAGCTCCCGGACGCAGTCACAGGACAGGTCCGCCGCCTGCACCGAAGCCCATTCCGCCGGGGAGAGGACGTAGACCTGCCGGGTCAGGGTGTTCTTCAACAGCACCTACCCCTCCGCCTCATGGACGAAGACGAAGCCCGAGAGCCGGCGATCCGCCTCCGGAAAGAGCTTTTTTTGCTCCACGATCTTGATGACCCGGACGTCGCCGGGAGAAAGCTGTCGCATGGCGCCTCCTGACAAAATCGGCAGGCAGCCAAGGCTGTCTGCCAGTCATCAACAAGTCATTCCTTACCCTTCAAAATAATTAGGGATAATAAACAGGGCATTCAGTCCATGGATCACACCCGGGGACAATGTATGAATCACACGATGCCGTGATCACATCCTCCGCCTCCAAGGCGACGACCTCCAGCTCCAGGCCCGCATACTTCTTCTTTTTCATGTTTGTTCCCTCCTTCCCCGTCAAAATAGAAACGCGAAAGGACCGCCCGGCGAAGAAATCATCTCCGCCAAGCGGCCCTTTATCCAACCTCTTTCTCTTTCCTCAGAAGGGCAGAATCATCCCGCCGTGCCGTGCCGTGCCGTGCCGTGCCGTGCCGTCTAAGCGTAGCCCATGCGGAACATGCTGTCAACCCCCTTTCGTACACAATAGTATAGCATGGTATTTGGCCCCGCGCAAGGAAAAAAACCAGGAAAGCGCCGCCGCCCCGCACGAATCCTCTCTTTGTTGCCGTGGCAATATAAACAGAAGAGCCGGAACGGCGTTTCGTTCCGGCGCATGCGTTCAGTCGTCCACTCGCTTGGCGATGAGCACGAATCGACCTTCCCTGGTGTAATGATAGCAGGTGGAAAGCACCAGCAGATCATCGCCGAAGGACGTTTCAACACCGGTGTCATACAGGGAAAGCTTCCTTGCCTGCCGCATGAACTCCTTATAATCCGTCTCGCTATCCAGCGAGGTGTAATTATAATATCGAAAACCATCCCGCTCGTCCCGGTCGAGAACACGGGCCCGTATGGCCATGACCACCGCATAGGTCCGCTCCTCGTACAACGTGTCGAAGCGGAATGTGGGATGCGTCTCCCAAAAGGCCTGATCCTCGAAGTTCACCAGATCGAAGAACATGGTCCCGTCGTTCATCCGGTGTCCGTAGACCATATAGAAGTTGCCATTGGGGTCGCAGTCCGAATCCAGGAACGGCACGCCGGCATAGGAGAATTTCCCGTAGAAGTCGTGCCCCAGGTACTGCAACGGCTGCTTGGCGTTGTACATCACCGGATAATCGATGTTCGTATCCGGGATCGTTATCCAGCCAAAGAAATCATGGTTCAGCTCATACAGGGGCAAATACTGCTGCAGGGGCGTCGGTTCGGTGGGCCCCTCCGTCGGCGCTTCCGTCGGCTCCGGGGTGGCCGGTTCCTCCGTCGGCTTGGCGGGCGGCGTCTTGGGCGCCGGTTCCGGCTCCGTGTCCTCATTGGTCCCGATCACGATGGAGATCGGCGTGGGCTCCGGCGACACCGTGGCGGTGGGCGTGGCCGTCTTCCGGACGGTCGGATCCGGCTGGGGGGCGCGCAGGGCCGCCAGCTCCGCAAAGGTCTGCGCCTCCTGCTTGGTCTGCCGCATCTCGCGGGTGAACATGATCGCGGAAAAAATAAAAACGATCGCAAACACGGACGCCACAATCAGGAATAGCTTGTTTCTTTTTTTCTTCGTTTTCATCGTCTTGAGCAGCAGGTGGCTCCCTTTCCTGTCCGAGTCCTTCCGGCGCTGCCGCACCGGAAGCAGAGTTCAAATCACAAAAGCGGTTTGCTGGGCTTCTGTGCACGCGATGCCCATACACCCAGTATGATTGATTATAGCATAGCATGCTGCAAAAAGTCCAGAAGCAGTTATCCCTTGTTTTCCCGCCAGTTCCTGCCTCCTGCCCGCCGCCAACGAGAAAAGCACGGATCTTTCTCGATCCGTGCTTCCCATACGTTGCAACATCTCGATCCGGTAGCGCCCCGGCTTTGTCCGCTCGGATCAGCTTTTGGGCACCGGCGGCGGGGTGGCGTTGACGAATTCCACCTCCAGAGGCACGTCCTCGATGGTCCAGTTGTCCGTATAGGGGCTGTTCCCCGGGACCAGGCCCGAGACCACTTTGGGCGGCGGAGCGAGCTTGAGCTGCTCCCGGATGGCCTTGGTCTTGGCGTCGTTCTTGCTGCCCTCCCGGATCTCCACCTCCGTGCCGTAGGCGCAGTTATACCAGATCCAACGGGCGTCGGGCACGGGCAGCCGGATGCAGCCGTGGCTGTCCTTGGAACCCAGCTTCAGATATTTATCCACATAAAGGCTGTTCAGGTCCTTTTTGCCTCCCTTGCCGCCCCGATAGACTACGGAGTGGAAATAGGTCCGGGACACGATCAGCGTCCAATACTGAGCCGAATAGTCGCCCCCGGCGAAAGTGCCGAACCGGAGTCGACACTCCTTCAGCTTGAAGGTGCCGATGCGGGTGTTGCCCAGCTTGGGGCTGCCGGTGGAACAGAGCATGTACCGGACGGGGACGGTGTATTCCCCGTTGGCGTCCTTCTTGAAGGCCATGACCACCTGCCAGTAGATGTCCACGATCAGCTTGTAGGTGCCGGGAGCGGGATAGCCCTTGGGCCAGATGGGCTCGGTCTTGTTCATCTCGTAGTAGGTGTCCTCCAGCCCCCCCACCAGCTCCTCGAAGGTCATGTTCACCGTGGGCGCATAGTAGGAGAAGGGGATGGGCGACGCCGTGGGCGTGGCCGTGGGGACCGCCGTGGGGCCGGGCGTGGGACTGGGCGGGGGCGTCATGGTAGGGACCGGCGTCCGGGCCGCCACGACCAGCGCCTGCTGAGCCGGCTCCTGGGTGGGGGCCAAGGTCAGCGGGACCAGGGTGGGTTCCGCCACCACCCGGGTCACCTGCTCCACCGGCGCATCTATAGCTTGGGCCGTCTGCTTCGAACCGCATCCCCCCGCACAGAGGAGGAGCAGCGCCAGCAGGACGACGCTCCAACGAATCCTGTTCACCGCGTATCGTGTCCTTTGGTCAAAAATCGTGGGTATTGTACCATGACAGATAATCGCCCACAAGCCAAAATCTGTCAATTTCCTGCAAAATAACTATGAACGACGACCGGTCAGGCGGTCTTCGTCTGGGCCATGCGGATGGCCTGGGTCAGCTGGTCGGCGCAGGAGGTGCTGCTGCGGCCGCAGGTGTTCCCCTCCAGGAGGGCGATGACCTTATCCGCGTCCATGCCCTCCACCAGCTTGCCGATGGCTTTGAGGTTGCCGTTGCAGCCGCCGGTGAAGACCACGTTGTGGAGCTGGTTGTTCTCCAGGTCGAAGTCGATCTCGCTGGAGCAGACGTTCTTGGTTTTGTAGTGATAGTGCATGCTATTGTGTCCTTTCTTCTGATTCTATATGGATTTCTGGGGCGGGTTCCGCCGCCTCGTCTGAAGATTCCTCCTCAGGCTCGGATCCCTCGGCCTGCTTTTCCCCCCAGGTCAGGATCCACCGGTGCCAGGGCTTCTCCCACAGGTAGGTGAGCACCGCCGCCAGCAGGAGCGACAACCCCAAGCCCTCCAGAGTGAGGAAGATCTGCATCTTCGTGTCCGCCGCCGCCACGTCCGCCCCGCTCTGAAAGCCCAAACTCATGCGCAGCAGCACCATGAGCCGCTGGTGGTAGAGGTAAAGGTTATAGGAGATGGCGCCCAGGAACCGGACCACGGGGTTCGAGAAGAGCCACCGCAGGGGCTTCAACGACAGGGCCGCGCTCAGGAGGAACAGGGTGAAGCAGGCCGACAGGACGATCCGATGCTCCAGCTGCCAGAGCTGCTTGTCCTCCCGGTACAGCTGGGCGGACACGATCTGGTTGCGGATGAGCACGGCGCCCACCACGGCCAAAACCGTGAAGAACACGCCCCACAGCCGCTTGTAAGGGGCCTTCAGGCAATACCAAGTGAAGAGGTACGCAGCCAGCATGCCGTTGGCGAACACGGGCAGGAAGGTGGGCAGCTGGTTCACCTGCATGTTGACGGGCTGCTGCTTCAGGGCGTACTGGAAGATGAACCAGCCGCCAAAGCCCGTCAGCGTCCCCCAGAAGAGCAGGGGGCTCTTGCGGAAGAGCTTCGTCAGCACCGGGAACAGCGCATAGAACCACACCTCCAGGGCCACGGTCCAGAGCACCCCGTTGATGGGGGCGTAGATGTAGGTGTCCGCCCGGAACATGTGGGTGAAGGTCAGGTGGGAGACCAGGTCCCGGACCGCATAGGAGACCGTGGGATAGTGGCCCCACCAAAGCTGGAAGCCGAAGGAGATGAGGACCGCCAAGAGATAGCTGGGATAGATGCGGGCGAACCGCTTCTTGTAAAAGGTGCAGGCGTCGTCCACCCCCTCGCCGAGAAGCATGGACCGGGCGACGGGCAGCGTCAAACAGAAGGCGGACAGGAGCACCATCATGTCCACGAAGATGTACCCCACCCAGCGGATATGGCTGGGGGTCAGGTCCGTAATGCCCAAAAAACTGAGCCAGGGCGTGGGGTAGGTGGGCATGAACCAGGTCTGCTGCCAGAAATGGAACCACAGCACCATGAGCACGGTGAGGCCGCGGATGCCGTCCACCACGTCCACGTGCCGGCAGTCGATGTCCATGTCGAGGCTGAACCAGCTATGCTCTTTTGCCTGGGTCTGCTCCATGCCGCTCCTTTCGCATACCCTCCCATAGTATACCCCATTATAGCAATCTCCGCCGGGGATTGCAAGCCGCGCCGGGATCGTGTATACTGTTGCCGAGGCAACACTATGCGGGCGGATCGTGATCCGCCCTTACGGCAGAAGGACCCCGTCATCTGCCCTAATGGCAACCACGGGACGGGCAAAGCCCGTCCCCTACGGTTTTTGTAACGCAGCTTTCATGTGCCTCTGTAGGGGCGATTCACGAATCGCCCGCCATCCGAAGAAAGGAACGCATGTATGGACACCATCTCCCTCTCCCCCGCCCTGCTGTCGGCGTCGCTGTTTTCCGGATTGGCCCCCGCAGATGTGGCGGGGTTTTTGAAAAGTGCCCGATGCAGGCTGGACAGCTTCCCCCGGGGGACCATTTTGCTCTCCCAGGGGGACAGCGTCACCGCGGCGGGCGTGCTCCTCTCCGGCAAGCTCAAAGCCTACCGGCTGAACCGGCAGGGGGAGGAAAACCTGCAGAGCGTCATGGGTCCCGGCAGCATGTTCGGGGACATGCTCATGGCCACGGACAACGGCAAGAGCCCCGTCACCGTGGAGGCGTTGGAGGAGGGCCGAGTCCTGTTCGTGCCCTTCGAGAGTATCATGGCCGCCCCCGGCGACTTCGGCAACCGGCTTCGGATCAACCTCCTCCACGAGCTCTCCGCCCGCTACTGGGCCTTGAACCGGAAGGTCCGCTACCTGTCCGAGCGCTCCCTCCGGGGCCGGATCGCCCTGTTCCTTCTGGACGCGGCCCGTGACCAGGGCGGCCCCACCTTCACCCTCTCCATGACGAGGGAGGCCATGGCGTCCCTGTTGGGCGTGAACCGCAGCGCCCTCTCCCGGGAGCTCTCCCGCATGGAAAAAGACGGCCTGCTGGCCGTCTATCGGGGCTCCTTCCGGCTGCTCAGCCGGGAGGGGCTGGAAAGATGCTTGGGCTGAGGGGCAGCTTTTTCTGTCGCCAACGCTCAGTACTCCGTGATCACATAGTACCAGTTGTCCTTTAGCTGCTCCACCGTTGCGATGGGGTGGCCGTCTTCATTCGCCCGTATGAGCGCCTCTCCTCCGGTGGAATAGACCAGCTCGATGGACCCGGACAGCGTCCCTCGAAAGATCCAAAAGGCGACGACCTGGCCCCGGTCGTCATTTTGAAACACATACACCTCCCCGCTTGCGGAGCACAGCTTGTACCCGCGCGGCAGGACCACGTTTCCGGATCCGTCCTCGGACTTCAGTTCCCCGCTCCTGACCATATCCACGACGGTCAACCGCTTCGCTTCCAACAAGGCCAGCTCCGTCCTCACCCTTGCCTTTCTGAAAGAAAAGAATACTACCATAACGATCAGAAGCGCCAGCACCGCGATGCTGAGAAACTCGATATACGCTCTCTACCCTATGATCCTTTTGATGCAACCCACCAGCAGCGCGATACAGCAGCCGACCAGGAGAATGAAGAACGGTACGTCGATCAACACCGTCGCGGCTCCAATGAGCTGATCGTTGAACCAGCCGCAGACAAAGGTCGCTATCAACAGCAGGATCGACAGAAGCAGCAGGCGATACTTTTTCATGGGTCACTTGTCCGTCCGGGCGATGGTATAGCCCTGCTCGGCGCTGCCGGTGAGGGTGATGTGGACGGTGTCGCCGTAGCGGCAGGTGAGTTGGTTGGTTTCCTTCTCCCGGTCCATTTCGTCCGCGACGAACAGCTGGAAGCGGACCGTGTCGCCCTCCTCCCTGGCGTTCCAGCCGTTCCATGCCCTTTGTTCTAAATCGAAGAAGGTCTCCTGGCCCCGGGAGAAGGGGCTGCCGTCGGCGTTGGTGCAGGAACCGGCGCTGTGTTCATATCCCTTTTCCCCATACCAGCAACTCAGGGCGGCGAAGTCGTCCTCTGTTTCAATGCGTACGGAGACACGGACAGGGTCAAGCCAATACGGCTCTGAGACGGTCCGGGCACGGAGGCCGGGGATGCCGTGGCCCAGAGCGTCGAAGGCGGACTGCCGGCCATGGCGGCCCAGAAAGTGCTTGATCTCGTCCCCATACTTCGGATCGTTCACCAGCCGCGCCGCGGCGGGGACGGCGGAATCGCCCAGATCCCAGAGCACGGAGGTGTCCACGGAATCGAGACGCCCCCGCTCATAGGCCCGCACGTTGTAATCCGCGATCAGGGCGTTGGTGTCGCAGAGGCAAAGGAAGCCAAAGAAGATCAGGAACAGACCCAGCAGCGCCCGGGAGATGTTCAGCCTCCGCCAGTAGGCGCCCACCAGGGCCAGGAGGAAGGCCGCTACCAGCAGGAGCATGGCCCAGCTGGAGTACACCCGCTTGGGAGTCAGGCCGTAGGTCCGGACGTACAGGATCATCTTGGAGCAGGCTGTGGCCGCCAGGATGAGGCTGCACAGGCACAGGACCGTCAGCAGCGTCCGCCGGACGCCCTCGCCCCGCTCCCGCCTGGTGAACAGGCTGACGAAGAGATATAGGAGGCCGTTGATGGCGCAGACCGCACAGAGCTGGAAGAAGCCCTCCCGGGCGTAGTCGGCGTAGGTGTAGCCCTTGGGGAGCACGCCGGTGAAGGCGGAGGTGTAGAGGGGCAGCTGGGAAAAGAAGAACAGGCCGTAGACCAGCAGCAGGGGGATCAGCATGGCGCAGCTGACCACGAGGGGCAGGAAGCGGCTGCGGATGCAGAAGGCGTTCCAGCCGTCCTTATCCAGTACCCGGGCCATGCGGTGCTCCCGGCTGCCGAAGAGGCAGCTCATGAGCAGGGTCGCCATGGCCACGGCCAGCATGAGATACACCAGCCGCCGGAGGATGGCCTCGGGGATGTCCTCGGAGAAGAGGCTGTCCAGGAGCTTGGAGAAGGCCGCGTCATATTGGAGCAGGTTCACCACCAGCAGCAGGGGCACCAGGGCCAAACCCAGGCCCAGCAGGACCATCAACATGGCCTTGAACCAATTCCGCTTACCGCCGGTGAAGGCGGCGGTGAAGAAGGCGCTGAGCTTCGAGAAGGGCATGAGGACGTTGGCCTTGAAGAACTCCGCCGCGAACATGTCCCCCACCCGCTCCTCGGCGGAGTTGCCCCCGGCGCAGTAGACCCCGTAGCCCCACAGGAGCACCGCGAACCACCGGGCGAAGAAGCGGACCGGACCGTTGTCCGTGAGCAGGTGACTGAGGAGGAACAGGAGGCTCACCGCCCACAGGCCCCAGGTGCGCTTCCCCACCCGGCCGCGAAGATACCACAGGGTCAGGCCGAAGAGGAGGAGGCCGTAGAGAAGGCCCAGCAGCGGCCAGTCGGAGATCTGGAACCGGCACACCAGGTAGCCCAGCACCAGCAGACTCACCGCCAACACCCGGTCCCGCACCGGTACGGGAGCCGTTTGGGGTATAGAGGTCTCCGGCGCAGCCGTTTGCTGCACCGTCAGGTTCGTATGCAATTCTTCCATGTCAGTTTTCCTCTCTGTATTCGAGAATGTCCCCGGGGGTGCACTGCAGCTCCCGGCAGATGGCGTCCAGGGTGGAGAAGCGGACGGCCTTCGCTTTATTGTTCTTCAGGATGGACAGATTGGCGATGGTGATCCCCACCCGGTCACTGAGCTCGTTGAGGCTCATATGGCGGCGAGCCATCATCACGTCCAGATTCACTTCGATCATGGCGCTGCCCTCCCTCAGATGGTGAAGTCGTTCTCGGCCTTCAGGGCCACGGCTTCCTCGATCACGTTCTTGACCACCCGCAGGACCAGGCCCAGGAAGCCCGCCACAAAGGCCGCTGCAAAATGGGCCAGCACAAAGACCTTTGTGGTCAGCAGGCACAACACCGCTTCTATGAAGCAGCACCAGCTGATGACGCGCAGGCAGGAGACAGCCCCGTCCGTGAATACCAGATGCTTGCGGACCAGCAGCAGGAGCTTCACCAGGAAGCCGTTGGCCACGCCCACGGGGATGAGCAGCAGATAGTACCGGAGGTACATCCATTTTCTGGCGATGCCCAGCTCCAGGGGATCGAAGGATTCATGGGTCAGCAGGATCGTCAGCAGCACGGCCATGGCGATGAGGCAGAAAAACCCGATCCCGCAGCAGATGAGGGACAATGTCACGGAGGCGTTTTTGCTGATCTTGGGCATATTGGATCGCTCCTTTTGTCTTTCGTTGGCTATACCATACCACGGGATTCATCGTTTGTCAATCTAAATTTATTGTTTTTCGATAATTCTTTTCCGTTTTTCAAAACACAACTTCCCTCTTGTATTTGTCGGGAAAGGGTGATACTATATACAAAATCGCGTCAAATGCATATAAAAGGAAGAAATCTATGGAACTCATAATGGAAGCTCTGGAAAAGAACGCCAAGTTTTTCCCCAACGAGGTGGCTTTGGTGGAGATCAACCCCGCCGCCCGACCCGCCGCGGAGATGACCTGGCGCGAGTATACCCTCATCGAGACCAGCGCCGAGGGCCGCTACCGCCGGGACATGACCTGGCGGGAATTCGACACCAAGGCCAACCGGTTTGCCAACCTCCTCTTGACCCGGAACGTGAAGAAGGGCGACAAGGTGGGGATCCTGCTCATGAACGGCCTTGAATGGCTGCCCATCTACTTCGGCATCTTGAAGACCGGCGCCCTGGCCGTGCCCATGAACTACCGGTACACCGACGAGGAGATCGCCTACTGCGCGGACCTCGCTGAAGTGAGCGTGCTGGTGTTCGGGCCGGAGTTCAC
>CACWJZ010000010.1 GCA_902761365.1 uncultured Eubacteriales bacterium
AAATAAGGAGGAGAAACGACTATGGCAAAAACCGCTTTCATCGCCACCGGGCGTCGTAAGAAGTCCGTTGCCCGCGTCCGTTTGGTCCCCGGCACCGGCACCATCACCATCAACCGCCGCGACGTGGAGGAGTACTTCGGCCTTGAGACCCTGAAGATGATCGTCCGCGCCCCCATGACCCTCACGAACACCCTCGAAAAGTACGATGTGCTCGTGAACGTCTACGGCGGCGGCACCACCGGCCAGGCCGGCGCCATCCGTCACGGCATCGCCCGCGCCCTGTGCATCGCCCAGCCGGACCTTCGGCCCGAGCTCAAGAAGGCCGGGTTCCTGACCCGCGACCCCAGGATGAAGGAGCGCAAAAAGTACGGTCTGCATGCAGCCCGCCGCGCCCCCCAGTTCAGCAAGCGTTAACCGCGCTTGGGCTGCCCCTGCGGGCAGTCGAACGATCGGCATCCCAAAAGCACCTGCTTCGGCGGGTGCTTTTTTGTGTGCTGCTATCGGCGAAGGGAAGGGCTCTGCCGGGGGATGCGTGTGGGCAAGAAAAGGCCTCCGAGCCGAAGCGGTTCGGAGGCACTATTTGTTCTGTGGCGTGCGCTATTTCAGCTTCCGGATGGAGAATATGGCGAGGGCGATGGAGAAAACCAGGCCGGCCACGGCCAGCAGGGGCACGCCGTTGGGTAGGAGGGGCTTGAAATCGGTGGTGCAGAGGATGCAAGCGCCGATGAACAGCACGCAGGCCACCAGCGTCAGCACCGTGTACCGGAGGAAGTGGCCGATCCGGTCCATGGGCTCCTCATAGCCGGTGAGCTCGATGCTCACCTTCGTCTTGCCCTTCAGCATGGCGTCCAGGACCTCCGAGGCGAGGACGGGAATCTTGGCCGCCTTCTTGCCGGCGGCGAACAGCTCCTTGCCCTTTTCCAGAAGCTCCCGCTGCAGGTTCGTGTTCTGCCGCGCCCGCTCCTTGATCTTGGCGTAGAGCATGCTGTAGATGTTGAGATCGGGGCAAAGCTGCTCCACGACGCCCTCCATGGTTGTGACGGAGCGGCCCAACATGGTGAACCGGCCCGGCATGGAGACGTGGTTCCTGGCGGCCAGGGCCATGACCTCGTCGAAGACCTCGGTCATGTTGATGTCGCTGACGCTCTTGACGGTCATGTACTTTTCGATGAACCCCTCTGCGTCCCGGGTGAGCTTGGTCCGGTCGGTTTTCTCCGAGGCGGCGCCCATGCCCATGACCGCGTTCACCAGGGCGTCCGCGTCCTGCAGGAGCAGGGCTTTGACCGCGGCCTGGATGAGGTCGATGTCCTTGTCCGTCACATGGCCGATCATCCCGAAGTCGATCCAATAGGGCTTGCCGTGGCTGACCAGGATGTTGCCCTGGTGGGGGTCGGCGTGGAAGGTGCCCACGTCCAGCACCTGGTGCAGGTAGTTGTCCACGATCACCCGTCCAAGCTCCTCCAAATCGACGCCTTCCGCCGCCAGCTTGTCCGTGTTGGCGATGGAGCAGCCGTCGATGTAGGTCATGGTGAAAATGCGCTCGGTGGTCAGCTCGTCGATGACGGCGGGGCAGGAGATCCGCGATTCGTCGTCCAGGCACTTCTCCTTGAACAGGCGGGTGTTCGCCGCCTCCACGCGGAAATCCAGCTCGTCCTTGGTGACCTTCTCCAGCTCCGAGATCACCGACTTGAAGTCGATGACCTGGCCTTCGGAATCCTCCTCCACGATGTTCACCAGGTCCGCCAACTTGTTGAGGAGCAGGAAATCCTTGCGCATCATGTCGGCGATCAGGGGCCGCTGCACCTTGGTGACCACCCGGGTGCCGTCCTTGAGTACGCCGTAGTGGGCCTGGCCGATGGACGCGGATCCTAAGGGTTCGTCCCTAAATTCGGCGTAGATCTCATCGATCTTCCTGCCGGCCTCCTGCTCGATGACGGCTTTTGCCACGGCCGGGTCCAGGGGCTTCACGTTTTCGCGCAGCTTCTCCAGCTCCCGGCAGTAGCTTTGGGGCAGCAGGTCCACCCGGCTGGACATGATCTGGCCGATCTTCACATAGGTGGGCCCCAGGTCCTCCAGGGTGGTCCGCAGCTCCCGGGGGGTGAAGCCGTTGGCGTAGAAATTGTGCTTGGCGAAGATGGCGACCATCTCGGCGGCGCGGTGCTTGTCCCGCTGCCGGAAGGCTTCGATCTCGTTTTCCAGCAGCTTCTTCAGCTCCGCGCTCATCTCCTCCGTGCTGCGCTTGAGCTGCGCCTTCTCACTTGCCAGCTGGTCCATCAGCTTTTGCGTTTTATCGTTCAGCGGCATCTTCCGCACCCTCCTTCTCGTTTTTGAATGGCCACACCCAGATGAGCCTGAGGACGCTCACCAGGGCGGAGAACAGGAGCGCGCCGCCGATGACCTTCATCAGCAGGCTCGGCGAATCCCACCAGGGATTCAGGAAGATCAGCACGCCCAGCACCAGGAGCACCACGGCCAGGATCACCAGCATCCACCAGCCCTTCCGGTTGGAGCGGCGGGCGAAGAGCAGGGCGTTCAGGAGCGTGAAGAGGCCGTCCTGCACCAGCACGAATCCGAACAGCCAGCCCAGGGCCTTCAGCAGGTCCTGGTTGTAGATGAGGATGAAGACGCCCAGGATGGCGATGATCAGGGCGCCGGTGAAGAGGATATAATGGATCAGGGCCTTCCTGCTGGCAACGAATTCCAGCATCTCCACAAGGGCGAAGACGATCATCCCGTAGCCCACGGTGACGACCAGGGTGTTCACATAGCTCTCGGGACAGATCAGCATGACTACGCCGAGGGCCATCATCAGGATAGCGGCCAGGATCGACTGGCGCTTGAGTTTGTCCAGGGTCTGAAACAGCATACAGCACCCCTCCTTCTTCGATCGGAGCCATTATACTCTCGAAGGGGTCGGTTTTCAAGCCTCCTTCTGCCCCGGGCGGGGATGGGCGCTGCCTTTCAGATGCGATCAAGCTTGCCGCGACAGGGTATAGTCACGGTACGGTCAGGACCGTACGAGACAGGAGAGGCCCCACATAGACAAGACCGTGGGCATTTTGGGCGCGGGCCTCGACGGCATGGAGCGGGACCCCCTGCAGCCTGACGATGAGCTGTCCACCAACGACAACATCATCGTACCCCCCGCGTGGGCGGCGGCATCGCCGACATCGGCGAGGCCATCATGCCCATGCTGGTGGAGGACATCTGCCTGCTGCTCGCTGGCGACCAGCCCCGGTTCGTGGCGAACCGCCAGCATCTCGCCCAATAGATAGCTTTCCTTCCAAAAGCCAGGGGAAACAGAACAGGACCCGTCGATACAGGGCGTCGGCAGGTCCTGTTCTACAGACCGATCTTCACTAAAGAACAGGTCAACGCACAACGCCTTATTGACAGCGGAATAAAAAGAAAAGGGGCCGGAATTGCATGTTTCACAATTCCGACTCCGATTAATCCATCACACCATTGATGCGGTTTTATGAATGGCTGTTCCGGTATTCGTTGGCGCTCATGCCGACGATCTTTTTGAACACCCGGGCGAAGTGGGCCGTGTCGGCATAGCCGACCATCTCGCCGATCTCGCCGATCTTCAGGCTGGGGTCGCGCAAAAGCCGCTTTGCGGCGTTGATGCGCACCGCGTTGAGCACGTCATAGAAATTGCCGTTGGTGTGCTTGTTCAAAAGCTTCGAGAGGTGCCATTGGGAAACATAGCAGGCGTCCGCCACATCCTGCAGCGTCAGCTTTTCGGCGTAATGGCTCTCGATATACGCCGTCGCCTGACGGACCAGGAAGCTGCCGCTGTGCTCGCGCAGTTCGTCCGTCTCCTCCTCGGGCGCGGCCTTGTCCAGCCGCTCCGTCACCGCGGCGAGGGCCTCGTTGATCTCGCTCATCTTGGAGGGCTTGAGCAGAAAGCGGGCCACGCCCAGGCGGATCGCCTCCTGAGCGTACTGAAAGTCGCGGTAGCCGGTCAGCACGATGACCTGCAGGTTGGGGTATTCGCTGCGCAGTCCGGCGAGCATGGTCAAGCCGTCGTCGCCGGGCATGCGGATGTCGGTGAAGAGGATATGGGGCTGGAATTGCCGGATGATCTTGGCGCCGTTCACCGCGTCCGAAGCCGTGGCCACGACCTCGCAGCGGTAATCCTCCCACTTCACGACTTTCCGAAGACCCTCTACGATCAACTTTTCATCGTCGATCAGCACGACCCGATACATGCTTTCTCACCTCGCTACAGAGATAATAGCTCTCTCCATTTTTCGATCAGGCTCTCCGCTTTTTCGCCCGTCTCCGCCTCTGCGGCCATGCGCAGCAGGGGCTCGGTGCCGGAGAAGCGGCAGATGACCCAGCTGCCGTCGCCGAAATAGCACTTGACGCCGTCCTCGCGGTTGACGCGCTGGACGCCCTCGAAGGCGGGCAGCAGTTCCTCTTCAAACAGAAGCTGCTGGAGCCTGGTCTTGCGCTCCGGCGTCATGCGGAAATCCGCCTCCCGGTAGAAGGGCTCGCCGTACTGCTCGGTGATCTCCCGGTAGAGCGCGCTGATGGATTTGCCGGTGACGGCCAGCATCTCCGTGAGCAGCGCCGCGGCATAGATGCCGTCCTTGCCGGAGATGTGCCCGCGCACGGCCATGCCGCCCGAGCTCTCCCCGCCGATGATGGCATCGGTTTCGGTCATCTTCGCGGAGATGTATTTGAAGCCCACGGGCACCTCATAGCTGCGCTGCCCCAGCCCCTCGGCCACCCGATCCAGCAGATGGGTGGTGGAGTTGTTGCGCACGCAGGGCCCCTGCCAGCCGCGGTACTTCACCAGATAGTAGTACAGCAGCACCAGGAGCTTGTTGGGGTGGATGAAGCCGCCCTGTTCGTCGATCACGCCGAGACGGTCGGCGTCGCCGTCGGTGGCCACCCCCAGATCGCAATGGCTGTCGAGGACGAAATTCGACAGCGGGATCAGTGTGGCGGCGTTGGGCGCCGGCAGTTTGCCGCCGAAGAGCGTGTCATGGCGATCGTGGATGACCTCCACGTCGCAGCGGCAGGTCATCAGGATCGTGCGCAGACAGGTCTGGCTGACGCCGTACATGGGGTCCAGCGCGATACGCAGCCGCGCCTTCTTGATCGCTTCCTCGTCGATGAGGGCCAGGATGCTGTCGATGTAATCGTTGGCCGGATTGTCCTCGCGAATGAGGCCCTGCTCCAGCGCCGCCTCGTAGGGGATGCTCAAAATCTGCGCGGGGTCGAGGGCGGCGATCTCCGCCTCGATCTTTGCCGTGACCGTGAGATCGGCATCCCGCCCGCCGGCCGTGAACACCTTCACACCGTTGTAGATGGCGGGGTTGTGGCTGGCCGTGACCATCATGCCGTAGGACAGGCCTTTCGTCTTGACCACATACATGATCAGCGGCGTGGGGGAGGAGCGATTGACCATCAGCGTCCGAAAGCCATAGCCCGCCAGCACTTCGGCGACCCAGTGGGCCGATTCTTTGGACAGAAATCGCCGGTCATAGCCCACGCAGAGTTCCTCCCC
This sequence comes from uncultured Eubacteriales bacterium, assembly GCA_902761365.1. Taxonomy (GTDB): domain Bacteria; phylum Bacillota; class Clostridia; order Christensenellales; family CAG-138; genus RUG472. The sequence continues at coordinate 5,522 of CACWJZ010000010.1, forward strand.
TCCGTGGCCCTCCTTTTCCATCAGGCGGCACAGCCCCGCCGTCAGCAGTTGAAGGTTGTCCTTCGTGAAATCCTCCGCGATGACAGCACGCCATCCGCCCGTACCGAATTTGATCATGGTTTTTGCCCCTTTTCTTCTATTATATCACAGTTTTTGCCACTATCCCATCAAAACTTCCGCACGGCAGACGCTGCCCGCCGGCAGGGGCAAAAGCGCATCCGTCTCCTGCCCGTCCACCCGGATGGAGCGCACGCCCTTCTCCACACCATCGGGGTTGAGGACGGTAATCTCATAGCGCGCCCCGCGCCAGATGCGCTTGATGGTGAATTCCTTCCAGTCCGCCGGGACGCAGGGGTCGATGCGCAGCATATCGAAGTCCGGCCGCACGCCGAGAAGATACTGCGTCGCCGCGTAATAGGCCCAGCCCGAGGAACCCGTCATAAAGGGGTGCCGGGCCCGACCGAAGGCCGTGTGGTCGCGGCCCACCACGAACTGGCAGTAGCTGTAGGGCTCGCTCTCGCGGATCTCGATCTTGTCGTTCTGCAGCGCAGGGCAAAGGGCGTTGTACAGCTCCATGGCCCTGGACCCCCGGCCCAGTATGGACTCGGCCACCCATGCCCAGGGGTTGGGATGGCTGAAGATGGCGCCGTTTTCCTTCAGCCCGGGATAGACCCGGGTGACAAAGCCGATCCCGTCGTCCACCTTCGTATAGCTGGGCGCGTTGAGCATCAGGCCGTAGGGGGTGAAGAGGTATTCATAGACGCTGTCCATGGCGGCGAGGCCCTGGGCGCGGTCAGCTGCGCCGGAGATGACCGCCCAGGTGTTGGACTCCATGTGCACGCGGCCCTCTTCATCCTGCTGGGTGCCGATCCTGCGGCCGTCGGCGGTGATGCCGCGGATGAACCACTTGCCGTCCCAAAGCACCCGGCGGCAGGTCTCTCTGACCCTGTCCGCCATCCGGCGATATTTAGCGGCGTCCTCCTGCCGATCGAGGCGCTCAGCGAGGGCGATGAAGTTGTCCAGCGCCCACAGGTGCAGGAAGCTCACCATGGCGCTCTCGCCGCCGCCCAGGTTCAAACAGTCGTTCCAGTCGGCGCGCAGGCCCTTGCAGATGCCGTTTTGCCCGATCTCCCGCGCGGAGAAGTCCAGGATGCGCTTCAGGTGTTCATAGACGGTCCCGGCGCCGCCGTCGGCATAGGTCACAACTTCGTCCATGAAATCGAAGTCTCCGGTCTCGCGCACGTACTGCACGACAGAGGAGACCAGCCACAGCGCGTCGTCCGCGCAGGCGTCCTTCAGGCCGTGGACGATCTGGCTCTTGTCGGGGACGGGGACGACGGTGGGGGACTTGAAGCCCTGCTTCTCCTGCACCGGCTCAAACCAGCGGGGCTCGAAGAGGTGCAGCCCGTAGCCCGTCGTGGTCAGGGCGCGGAGCAGCTCCACAAGGCGGCTGCGGCACTTTTGGGGATTGGAGTGGGGCACCATCATGGCGTCCTGGGCCGTGTCCCGGTAGCCCAGGCCTACGCGCCCGCCCACCTCGATGAAGGAGGTGAAGCGGGAGAACATCACGTTGATCTCGCTCTGATAGAGGTTCCAGATGTTGATCTCGGTATCAAGGCCCGGGTTGGGCGTGGCGACGTGCAGACAGGCGAGCTTGGCGTCCCAGAAGGCTGCGAGGCGGCGAAAATCCTCGTCCGCCCGGGCCTGGGTATACTTCCTGCGCATGGCTTTCCCGGCCTCGATCCCACCTTCGCCCAGCAGAAAGAGCAGCCGCGCCTCCTCCCCGGGGGCGAGATGCAGGGTCTTTTTCAAACATCCGCAGTGATTGCCGCCCTTTTCAAAGCTTCTGCGACACTGGCCGCTCTCCACCGTCAAGGGGTTGCGCTCCGTGCGGTAGGGGCCGATGAAGGTGTCGCGCAGGCAGTCGAAGCCGTCGGCATCGAAATCGGACGTAAAGAACTGATACCCGTACTGCTCGTAGTATAGGTCGTGCTCGATCACGCCGTCTACGCAGCGACTGCCGGCGGCGTAGAGGCTCATCTGGAAGTTGCGGTTGTCCATGTCCACCTGGTGGAAGCTGAACTCCAGATAGGAGAAGACGCTGATCGTGCGCGGTCGGTCGCTGTCGTTGCGAAGCCGCACATCCCAGAGCTCCACGGGGTCGTCCATGGCGACGAACAGGGTCTGGCTGGCCGCGATGTCGCTGTAATCGCTCTCATACCGCACATAGCTCAAACCGTGGCGACAGCGAAAATGCTCCTTTGGCTTGCCCACGGGCTGCCAGGAGACGGACCAAAAATCGCCGCTCTCGTCATCGCGAAGATAGACATAGTGGCCCGGTCCGTCCATGGGTACGCCGTTGGGACGGAAACGGGTGATGCGATGATACTCGGAGCTCTTGTAGATGAGATAGCCGCCCGCGGTGTGGTTGAACACACCGTACATATCCCCCGTGCCGATATAGTTCGTCCAGGAGACCGGCAGATCCACCCTGTCGATCACATATTCGCGTTTTTCATTGTCAAAATGGCCGTACTGCATGGAAGTGCCCTCCTCCAGCCGTATTCATTCAGCTTCATTATACTGGAAAACGGGGAAATGAAAATGCCTGTTGCTGTTTCTTTTTGTCTTTCCTTGCGCTTGAAAACTGTACGGGAAAGGCTTATACTGATTGGGAAGAAAACATGCGGAAAGGAGGGGAAGGGATGAAGCTCTTTTCGCCGGACTCCCGGTTCATGCGCGCCATGAGCATGCTGGGTGATCTTCTGCTGCTGAATCTGATCTTTCTGATCTGCTGCGTGCCCATCGTCACCATCGGCGCCGCTTCCACGGCCCTGTACACGGTCGCGTTCCGCATGGCGCGGGGCACGGAGGGACACGTTCTCGGTCTGTTTTTCCGCGCTTTTCGGCAGAATTTTCGGCGTGCCACGGGGCTGTGGCTGCTTCTGCTGTTGGCAGGAGGCGTGGCCGTGGTGGATATTTGGATCTTTGCCGCCTTCTCGGGCGTGCTGCGGCTGATCGAGATCCCCTTCGTGCTGCTGCTGATCGTTGCGCTCTTCACCGCCGGTTATGCCTTCCCCCTGCTCAGCCAGTTTGAAAACACGGTGAAGGGAACGCTCAAAAACGCGCTGGCCCTTTCGCTGGGGTATCTACCGCGCACCCTCGTGATCACGGCGCTGAACGTCTTTCCTTTGGTGTTGCTGCTGTATGACCCCTATCTGTTTCTGAACGCCAGCTTTATCTGGGCGTTCCTCTGGTTTTCCGCCGCCGCGTATCTGGCGACAAAACTGTTGGAAAAGGTGTTTGCTCCCTATCGGGAGGAGAAAAAGGAGGAGGACCCATCGTGATCGTACGCAAACTCGGCATCGCGGATTATCCTGCCGTCAACGCGCTCTTTGCCGTTGCCTTCGAGACCACGCCGGAGAACGGCCCGGCCAGGGAGGAGGATGAGGGCGTCCGCCACTGGGGCGTTTTTTCCGAGGACGGCGATCTGATGAGCTCCCTCACCGCCACGCCCTTTTCTATGCGCTTTGACGGCGCGGCCTGCCCCATGGCGGGCATCGGCGCGGTGCAGACCCTGCCGCCCTACCGCCGCCGGGGCGGCATAGCCGCCTGCTTCGAAAGGGCGCTTCCGGAGCTCTATGAGAGCGGCTTTCTCTTTGCCTATCTCTATCCCTTCTCCACGGCCTTCTACCGCCGCTTCGGGTTTGAGAGCTGTGTGACCGCCCTTGCCTGCACGGTGGATCTATCCCAGCTCCGCCTGCCGCCGGGCACCGGCAGCTTCCAGCTCGCCACCAAGGAAAAGCCCCTCTTCGAGGCGATCCGCCAGGTGGATCGGGCTTGGGAAAGGATGTGGAACATGGAGGTCCTGCGCGGCGAGGGGGACTATGCTTGGCTGGACAAGCTGGACCCGCTGGCGACGCGGGAGTATCTATATGTTTGCTTCGACGCTTCCGGGGCGCCGCGGGGCTATATCGCCTTCCGCACGGCGGTCGAGGCGGGTGAACGGGCGCTGGTCTGCAGCCGCTTTCGCTTCATGGACAAGGCGGGGTTCTACGCGCTCCTCAGCGTATGCAAGAGCCTGGCCGCCGATCATCGGCTTGCCAAGTTCACGCTGCCCTCAGATCCTGCGCTGCCCTATCTGATGGGGGAGTGGTCCCTGGGTGCGGCCAGCTTCTCCCGGAAACCGGCCGGGATGCTCCGCGTGATCCATGTGGCCGAGGTGCTGCGCCGCGCCGCATACCGGGGAGACGGGGCACTGCGCCTCGGTATCCGGGATGGGCTGATCCCGGAGAACGACAGCGTGTTCGACCTTGTCTTTGCCCATGGCCGCGCCGTCTCGGTGGAGCGCACGGATGCAAAAGCCGATGCCGTCATGGACATCGCCTCCTTTTCGGCCCTGATCGCGGGCGTGTGCGACTTCGACGGCGCCCGAAACTGGATGGACGGCTTGGAGATCATCGATCCCGCGGCTCCGTTTGAGGGCGTCTTCTACCGCAAAAGCATGATGATCTCAGAGTATTTTTAGGAGCAGCGCAGGGACGACAAAGACCGTCTTCATTTCGAAAAAACACCCCGCATCCTTCGATGCGGGGCGTTTCATTGCCTGGGTGTTTCTTGGTTACTCTTTCAACGTGAAAGCTTAGCCCGCGTACTTGGCAAGCTGCTCGTTGGCGGCGGCGACGAACTCGTTGATGCCGGCAGCTTCCAGCTTCTGCAGGAACTCAGCCAGGACCGCAGCCGGATCGGTCGCGCCGGAGCAGAGGCCGAAGGCATACTCGGCGAAGACGTTGGCGATGGCGGCGCCTTCGGTCTCAACCTCGGAGCTGTCGAAGATGAAGGAGCCGTAGGGCAGCGCTTCGGCGCTGTTGTAGTACTCGGCGAAGTCCTTCCAGTAGTTCACACCCTCATCCGCGGTGGGCGGCAGGATGCGGACGTTGCCCATGCCGTTGCGCCAGGGGCTATACGTCGCACGGTTCTCTTCGATCCAGGTGATCGTGCCGTCAGCATTCTTGTTGAAGGTGAATCCCTCGAGGCCGTAGTTCAGCGTGGTCATCACATAGGGATCGGTGTTGAGCAGGTTCAGGAACTGGAGGGCCTTCTCGGGGTTCTTGGAGACGGTGGAGATGGCCATCATCGCGCCCTGGCCGGAAGTGGAATCCATATAGGGAGCGGAGGCCGGGACCATGCGCACGTCGATGCCGCGGGCCTTGGAGAAGTCGATCTCGCAGCCATAGGCGTAGGACTGGGTGCTGATGAGGTATTCGCCGCTGTTCTGGCAGGCGGTGCGGTAGTCGTTGGAGGTGGCCACGTTCTGGATGCTGGGGGAGATGAAGCCCTTCTGCGCCAGCTCATAGGTGCGCGCAGCATACTTCTCGAACTCGGGCGTGGAGAACTTGTTCACGATCTTGCTGCCGATGTCTTTGGCGGGGTGCTCCTTGTCATAGTAGTAGGACAGCACGTTGCCGGAACCCAGATCGCCGGTCACGATGGAGGTGACGTTCACGAGACGCTCAAGCACCATGGGCTCGACGCACAGGGGGTAGAAGTCGTTGACACCCTGGGAAGCCTTGAGATCCTTGGCCTTCTGGAGCATCTCTTCGAACTCGGGGGAGTAGTAGTCGAGGCCCTTGGCGCAGATAGCGTCCACGTCATACCCGAGCTCGGCGAGCAGGGTGCCGTTCACATCCCAGCAGTTCTGGGTGGCGGTGTCCTTCAGAGCGGGCACGGCGTAGATGCCCATGCCGTCATAGCCGTTGGTCTTGGCACATTCCCAGATGCCCTCGGGGATCGTGGCAAGCAGATCCGCGCCGTACTGGGGCAGCAGATCATCCAGCTTTACCCAATACCCGTCGCGCGCATACTTGTTGTACTCGTCGGCAGACCAGTTGCAGGTGAAGTACATGTCGACGTTGTCGCCGCCAGCAAGAGCCGTGACGACAGCCGTATCGAAGTCGCCCCAGGTGCCCCAGATGACATCGAGCTTGGCGCCGATCTTTTCGTTGAGATAGACGTTCAACTCGTCAAGCACCTTCTTGGAGGCTTCGGGAGAAACATTGCTGCCGTGGAACCAGATCTTCAGCGTGACGGGCTCTTCAGCGGAGGCGGTGTTGGTGAAGGCGAATACGCCAGCGAACATCACAAGGGCGAGGAGCAGAGAGACGATCTTTTTCATGTTGTTTTTCCTCCGTTTTTTTTTGATGTATCCTAAACAGCTGAGCTGTCCAGTTCGAAAGATGGCTGATGCTCAACCCTTGACCGATCCGATCGTCAGGCCGGAGACGATGTACCGCTGGAAGAAAGGATAGGCGCAGGCGATGGGGATGACGATGAGCACGACCAGCACCATGCGCAGCGTCTGCGTCGGGGCGCGCATGGCCTCCTGAATGGCGGAACTGCCCAGGGCCGCGCTCATGCGGTTGAGGTACTCCACGTTGTTCTGCAGCTCCATCAGCAGGGCCTGCAGGGGCTGAAGGACCTTGTTCTGCTTGATGTAGAGGAGGGAGAGATACCAGTCGTTCCAGTAGGCCAGGGCGTTGAGCAGGGCGATGGTGGCGAGGCCGGGCTTCGCGATGGGCAGCACCACCATGAAGAAGGTGGAATACTCGCCGCTGCCGTCGATGGTCGCGGCCTCGATCAGCTCCAGCGGGACCGAGCTTTTGAAGAAGGTCCGCATGATGATGATATTGAATGGGCTCACCAGAAGCGGGACGATCAGCGCGGCGTAGTTTTCCCTCAACCCCAGCACCTGGGTGCAGATGACGTAGGTCGGGACAAGACCGCCGCCGAATATCATGGTAAAGAAGCTGAAGAAGGTGAAGAAACCGCGGTATTTGAAGTCCGGGCGGAAGAGCGCATAGGAGTAGAGGGCGCACATCAGGGTGCTCAGGGCGGTGCCGATCACGGTGATGAGGATGCTGTTGAAGTAGGAGCGCCAGATCTGAGGCAGGCGCTGGATGGCGTAGGTGTAGGTGCCGGTCGACCATGCACGGGGGATAAAGGAATACCCGATCTCGCGGATGGAGGATTCAGCGGTAAAGGAAATGACGATGACGAAGATAAAGGGGATGATGCAGCAGATCGAGAACAGGCCGACGATCACATGGAAGATCGTCTCCGTTCCGACGCTGATTTGGTTCAGGCGATGGTTTTTGCGCATCTTCTCTTCCTCCTTCCCTTAAAACAGCGTGCTTTCCGGGTCGATACGCTTGACGACCGCGTTGGCGAGCATGATGCACACAAAGCCGATCACGTTCTGCAAGAGGCCGGCGGCGCTGCTCTGGCTGATGTTGCCGGTGGTGATGAAGACACGGTAGATATACGTGTCGATGACCTGGGTGACGGGGAAGAGGGCGCCGCTCTGCATGGGAACGTTGTAGAACAGGCCGAAGTCCGCGGCGAAGATCTTGCCCACGTTTAGGATCAGCAGGATGCTGATCATGGTGCGCAGATGGGGCAGCGTGACATAGCGGATCTGCTGCCACTTGGAGGCGCCGTCGATGGCTGCGGCCTCATACTGACTTGCGTCGATGCCCGTGATGGCCGCGAGGTAGAGCACCGTGGAGTAGCCTACGTTTTTCCATAGGTTGGCGAATATGATGATGAGCGGCCATGGCTTCGTGGTTGTGTACCAGGAGATGACATCCTTTCCCGCCGCGGCCTGCGCCGCCGGGAGCACGCCGTACTGGGCGTCGATGAAGGCGTTGAGGAAGTAGCTGACCACGACCCAGGAAAGGAAGTAGGGGAAGAACATCATCGTCTGATAGGCTTTGGCGACGAACTTCTTGGTGAACTCGTTCATCATGATCGCGAAGGCGACCGGTATGATCGCGCCGAGGATGATGAACACGATGTTGTACAGGATCGTATTGCGGATCGCCACGAGCGCCTGGTCGGTCTTGAAGATGAACTCAAAATTCTTGAGGCCGACCCATTTGCTGTGGATGAGGTTGTTCCAGAAGGTCGGGTCGCGGGGGAAGATCTTGTAGCTTTTGAACGCGAGGACGATACCGCCGATGGGAAGATAGCGCAGCAGCAGCAGCCATATGGCGGTCGGCGACACCATCGTCAGCAGGGCCAGGACCTTCTTGTTCCGTTGGAACCAGTTGGGGGCCAGGGAAGCATCACCTTGCCGGGACCGCTTGTTTTTCATGTTTTCCCTCCCTGTCAATTTGCAACTTCATCAAAAACGCAGAGCCTGCAGCATTTTTCTAAACATATTGTAACAAATGGGCGTTGCCCTGTCTTGATGCTCCCTTGCGCTTTCTTGCCTGTGCTTGTGCAATTCAATACAAAAGCCCGGCTTTCCTCTCGGAAAGTCGGGCTTTTTGCTGCTCCAGTATGGATCACGGCTCTTCATTGAGGCGGATCGCCGCCTCCACGGCCGCCTCGGCGCTCATCTGCCCCGTGACGCATTTTTGAATATCGGCAAAGAGCTCGCTCTTTGCTTCGCTGGAGATCCCATCCTGCACGGCGCCTACGATGCCGGTGATCTGCCCGTTGGTCTCGGCGGCGGACCGTTGGATGGCGTTGAGCCCCTTGGGGCTCGCGCCGTCGATCAACGCCGTGACCTCCGTGGTGATGAAGGAGCTGAGCACCTCCTCAGAGGTCATGTGAAAGACGAAGGAAACCGCAGCTTCGCGCTTTTGCGGGTCGTTCCACGCCTTGCGGGTGATGAAATAGCCCATCGAGATGCCGCCGATCGCCTCCGTGGCTTTCCGCGCCCCCTTGCCCGGCACGAAGCTGACCACGAAGTCGTCCAGATGATCCGGATAGTACTCCGTGAGATAACCGACCTTCCACGAGCCGTCGATCAGAAAGGCCGCTTTGCCCTGGGCGAAAAGATCCACCGTCTCCGCATCGGTGGCCGTGAGCGTGTTCTCGGGCAGATACCCCTGCTGATAGAGAGCTTTTATATCCTCGATCCCGGCGATCCAGCTTTCGGCGGCATCGTCGCGGACCAGATGGCCGCCCTCGCAATGGGGGATCTTCAAATGGGTATCGAGGGTCCCGTTGTTGAGGACCGCGAATTCAAAGAGGTAATGGGGGATCTCAAAGAGCGAACAGGCCAGCGGCGTATAGCCTGCGCGGCGGATCGTCTCACAGTCCCGCAGAAAGCTGTCCCAATTGTAGTCTGGCCCGGAGAGCGACACGCCGCAGGCCTTGAGGACGCGCCGGTTGACGAAGAGGTTTTCCCAGTAGCCGGTGGAGGGGACGGCATAGTGCTTTCCGTCCGAGGCCACGGCCATCATGGCCTGCTTCATGTTGGTGGCGTAGTCGGGATACTCCTCCCGGATCTCTTCGATGGAAACGACGCGGCCTGCGTTGATAAAGGGCTCGGCGTCCACGTCCGTGAAATAGAACAGCACGTCCGGCTCCGAGCCGGTCATGAAGTCAGTCAGCACGTCGTTTTTCCATTCCTCGTTGGAGGTGGACGAGCCGTCGATCACCTTGACGCCCGTTTTCGCTTCGTAGGAGGCGACGGCGGCTTCGAAGCTCTTGCGGTTGCCGTCGCCGCGGCCGTAGGAGGTGACGACGTTGAGCTCGACCCCCTTGTCGGGGTCTTTCTTCTTCTCCGTTTTTATACAGCCTGCAAGGGAGAAGAGGACAAGAGCGGCCAATAATAGCTCGGCAATGTGTTTTTTCATGTTACTCCTCCTTGTCCGGGAAGCTGATGCGTGCGAGGATCGTGCCGTGATCGGTCTCGTCCATGCTCAGCGCGCCCTCCTTGCCATAGATGAGCTTCAGCCGCTTGCTGACGTTGCGGATGCCGACCGAGCTGGATATTTCGCCCTCGCCCTCCAGCTGATCGGCGATCCGCTCGCGATCCTTTTCCGTCATGCTGCCGTCATGCTCGACCTCCAGCACCAGACGATGATCCGCCCGATAGACGCGCAGCCAGAGGTTCCCGCCGCCGTGGCGAGCCAGGTCGTGCTCCACGGCATTCTCCGCAATAGGCTGCAGGATCAGCCGCGGGACCTGGCGCGAGAGCAGGCTCTCGTCGATCTGCTTGTGCACGCAAAAGCTTTCGCCCAGCCGCTCCCGGATGATGTACAGATACGCATCCATATAGCTCAGCTCCTCACGGAGCGCGATCTGCGTTCGCCCGTCCCGGTCCAGCGCCGCGTTGAGCATGGTCGAGAGCGCCTCGATCATCGCGCCCACACGGTCGTTTCCGGCCATGCGCGCCTCCCAGTTGATGATCTCGAGGGTGTTGTTGAGAAAATGCGGGTTGATCTGGGATTGCAGGGCTTTGATCTGGGCCCGCTGCGAGGCCTGCTGTTCCAGATACGAGCGCTCGAACTGCTCCTTCATCTCCGAGGACATGTCGTTAAAATGCGAAAAGAGCGTTTCGAACTCGGCATTGGGCGCGTGCTCCGTGATCTCATATCCCCGCTCGCCGGCCTGGACCTTCAGATTGGCTTCGACCAGCGTCTCCACCGGCTTGCCCACATGCCTGCGCCACAGCAGCCACAGCAGCACCAGCAGCGGCAGCACTAGCAGCGCCGCGCCGGCGGCCGCCCAGCTCAATTCCGGGTGCTCCTTCCATGCGTTATACTTCGCCTCTTCCACGCGCAGGCGGAAGGGATGCCCGTCGACCGCTTCCTCATACCGGTAGCCGCCGTCCTTTTCCTCTTCCTTTACGATATTCTCCCCGTCATAGCGGAAACAGAGCTCGTCGATCTGCAGCTGCACGTCCTCCGCCGCGCCGAGCACGGAAAGCTGGGAGAAGAATGCCGAGGGCCTGAGCATCATGACGATGGAGGCGTACGGCTCGAAATGGCTGTCGAGCAGGTTGCGCGTCAGGTACAGGTTCCCGTGGATCAGCAGGAAGCAGGTCTGGGTGTCCTCGCTTCGCATGATCTGCAATATGGTTTCCGTGGCTGTCCGGCAGTCCTGGATCAGCGCCGACCCGCTTTCGCCCGCCCCATAGGCGTAAACGCCGTTGATCTGTTCGTCCCAGAAGGCAAGAAAGACAGCCCGATAGGTGCCCGAACGGGAGAAATTATCCCGCAAATAGTCATTGAGGCTGTGGTACAGCGCGATCTTGTTCCTGCTCTCGCGATAGCTGCGATAGGCGCTTCGGATCACGCCGTCGTAGGACACCGACTTGGAATCGTTGATCGCGCTTTCCAGCTCCATTTTGAGCTGCAGCATGGCAAACTGGGCCGTGCCATCCAACTCCTGCCGGGCGGAGCGCTGATAGGTCTCCTCCAGCAGGATGCCAAATGTCGCCAGCAGCAGGAGGATCGGCACGAGCCAGCACAGGACCATGGTCGTAGCAAGGCCCGTTCTAAGAGAAATCTTTGGTTTTCGCACCTTTCCTCACCTCCCCCTCAATCCGCTGAGATCCGGCGAATCATCATCCATGATACCACATCTTATCTTTTATCATATCACAGGAAAGCCGCATAGGCAAACAGACAATTTCCACGCTCTATAACGGAAAGGAGCAGGGATCGTGGGGGCAATTTCAGTCCCGATCCACACCGCAAGGTGGCAGGCGAGGGGGATGCTGTCTTCATCTGTGCTAAAGCTCCCGCGTTTCGTGGGTTTTGATTGCAGAATGCCAGAATATGACTATAATAGAACTATACATTTGGATAAGGAGATTTTCTTCATGAGCAGAGTCAATTATGGAGCAAAGCCGATCATGCTGCCGCAGCCGGTACTCATCATCGCCACCTATGACGAGAACGGCGTGCCAAACGCCATGAACGCCGCGTGGGGCATCACGACGGATTTTTCGGAGATCACCATCAGCCTTGGCAAGCATAAGACCACGGACAACCTGATGGCCCGGAAAGCCTTTACGGTCAGCATGGGCACGGAGGACACGGTGGTCCCCTGCGATTATGTGGGGATCGAGTCCGCCGCGAAGGTCCCCGACAAGTTCGCCAGGGCCGGGTTCCATGCCACCAAAAGAGCGTTCGTGGACGCGCCGCTCATCGACGAGCTTCCCATGGCGTTGGAGTGCAGGGTGAAGAGCTTTGAAGACGGTATCCTCATCGGCGAGATCGTCAACGTATCGGCGGACGAAAGCGTCGTGACCGACGGAAAAGTCGATCTCAAGAAGCTGAAGCCCATCGCGTTCGACCCCTGCAACTCTGCCTATGTGGGCCTTGGTGAAAAGGTGGGCAACGCATTTAAGGACGGAGAAAAGCTGAAATAACGATCAACGGGCATCTTTTTTTCTGCTTTTGTTCAAAACAAGATTTTTTGTGAGATAGCCAACCGGAGATAACAGAAAGCGATATGATAGATTTGTCACAAAGATTGATAGAAGCTAAAAATGTTGCTGAAGACCTAATGCAAAGCAAGACGTTTTCGTTTTGCGGGTTAACCCCCTAAATGCTGGACAGTGTACCGGGCGTGTATGCGATTTTCGATCACGACAAGGATGGTACCTTGTATGTCGGCAGGACGAAGAACATTCGCCGACGCCTCTACACGAACCATTTGATGGGCCCCAGTACGAATGCGCGCTTGAAAAAGTATTTGGCGGAAGATCCGATGCGACCGGATATTCCCGATATGGCGGCTGCAAAGAAGTATCTGCTGGATCGTTGCGAATTCCGATATATTCGCGTGGATGATATGACATTGCGGGGACAGGTGGAGGGACTGCTGAGTTATCTTCTGGACGTTGCCTATATCCACGAAGAACACTAAAATCAGGAGCCCGGATAGATAGGTCAGAATTCTACGAGGTATCCATATGCCGTATGAAGAAGAATCCATCGTTGCCGAATGGCTGGATCGGCTCAAAGGTCTGAACGTCAACGCGAAAAAGATGTTCGGCTGCTATTGCCTGTATTGTGACGGTCAGGCCGTCGGCTGGATACATGACAGCGTTCTTTCCCTGCGCGAGGTTGGACTCACATTCCTTCCCGAAGAAATCAAAAGACCGACCCCAAAGGATAAGATTCAGGAGTTGGTGATTCCGTTCGACTATGTGGATGCCGAATGGCTGCCGAAGGCGGTTCAGGACACCGCCGAGTTCCGAAAGAAACAGACAAATCACAGATCAACGAGATGAGATTTATACTGCGGCGGATGAATCCGTGCTGGGAGAGGACGGCAAGATCAACACGGACAAGATCCGCATGATCTTATACGAATCCTTCAGCAACAGCTACTTCAAGCTCGGCGAAAAGGTCGGCAAGGCATGGAGCGAAGGAAGGGTGTTCATGGAAGCGGATTCCAGTTTGAAGAGGTATAAGCTAATGATCAGGTTGCTCGTGGTTCAGGAAAAAGACAGAGAATTGCTTTGGAACATCAATCAAAAGTATTTATATGAAATGACCAATTACTATGATGACCCCATGGATGCGGCAGGGAATTATCATTACGGGTACTTTGACGCGTATTTTTCGGATCCGCAAAGAACGGCATATTTCCTGTACGATGATGAAGCTCTTGTGGGGTTCGTCATGCTTCATCCCTATTCCTGCGTGGCGAAGGCACCGGATCACACCATGGCGGAGTTCACCATTTTTCCTGCGTATCGCAGAAGGCACCTTGCCTTTGACGCCGCAAACATGATACTGGAAAAGCATCCCGGCCGGTGGGAGATTAAGTATAACGAAAAGAATATCGCTGCAAAACAGCTTTGGAACAAGGTGGCTGCACCGTACTCACCGGAAGTTTTTCATCTGAACGACACGGAGACGGTGCTGCTGTTCACAAAAGAATCGCAGCAGCATCTTCCGGCTTGTCACCAGGAGACTTGTTCAGCCCAATAGATTTCTGAAAAAAGCGCGTCGGAGGAGACTTCGATGCATAGGATTACGTTGATTTTGGATTTCGCCAACAAAAAGGCTCCCGTGGTGCATGCGCCTTCACACGGGAGCCTTTTTATCTTAGCTATACTTTCTTGAAGGGTTTTTTCTCTACAAATCCTTTACTTCTTCACGGGCTCGAACATGACATTGGTCAGGAACTGGATGGCCATCTGGATCTGCTCCTCGGTCAGGTCCTGGACCGCCGCGTTGGGGTTGGGGGTCATGTTGAACTCCACGAAGTAGCCCTTATAGACGGACAGGATGTCGATGAACTTCTGGCCGTTGCCCACCTCTCGGACCACCATCAGCTTGGTGCCGAGACCGGTTTGCCGATACTCGATCTCCACCTGGTCCATCTCCTTGAAGGAATCCTCCAGGACTGCCAGCTCCTCGTCGGAGAGATCGTTCATCCGTTCCACCTCGCCGTAGAGCTCATCATAGGCGATGGATAGGTACATCTGGGGTTTGGTGATGTCCTCGGAGGTCACGGAGGCGATGATGTTCTCGCCCCGCACGTCCACCACCTGGAGCTTGTAGTCCTGGGGCAGCTTGCAGGTGATCTCGAACTCGCCATTGACGCTGAGCTTGCCCAGCTTCTCCGTTCCGGCCGCCTCCTCCGCAACGACCACCTGCTTGTTCAGCTTGGCCGTGTACTTCTTGTAGATGTAGCCGATCTTGCCGGTATCGGGGTCCTTGGCCCTGAGCCAGGTCTTGGTCTCACCGAGGACGATCAGCTCCTTGTTGGCGGGATAGGACGTGACCTTGGAGGTGATGGTGGAGGGGCCAACGCGGAAGTTGATCCAGCCGGAGGCTCTGGTGGGATTGACCGTGATGTAGTAGGGCGTAACTTCCTTCTCGCTCTTGAGCTCCTTGTTCAGCTCCTCCTGCTGCTTCTTCAGCTCCTCGGCTTCCTTCTTGGGGTCCTTGGTGGGCTTGGGCGTCTTGGGGGCCTTGGTGGGCTTCTTGTAGGGGCCGGGGTCCTTGTCCGTCAGATACCGGGTCTGGATATAGCCATAGGGATGGCCTGCTACACCGAGCAAGATGCGGGACCAGCCGTCGTTGCCGGCATAGGACCAGTCCACTTCGACCGCATCTCCGTACCCGACACGGCCGATGTTACTGGACTTTTTGCTGGGCTCGCTGTAGATTTTAATGGATTTGCCGTTGCTGGTCTTCACATACATGATGCTGGACCCGGACGCATAGGTCTCGGGCACCATGGATGTCAGCAGGGGCACCAGCATCATCAGCATGACGACCCAGACCAATGCTTTTTTCAGAGTGCTTCGTGTAATCATGTTTTTTTTCTCCTTTACTGGTTTATTGGATGTACTGGGCTTCCATATAGCCGTACTTGTCCGCCTGATACCTGTAGGCCAGATGCACTGGAACCTTGAGGATGATCGTTATCCATATATAATAATCAGGCGCGTCCAAAGGATGTCCAAAGAAAAGCCGTCCTTCTCATTGAACCGAAAAGGACGGTCAAATTATTTACAGGGCTTCAGCTTCTGTTCGCCGCGTTCCAGAAGAGGATGCCCTCCGTCATGCTGGCCCAGGAATAGGCGCTCATGTACTCCCCCCGGTAGGCGTTGATGGCATCGCTGTCGCCGGAATAGAAGAGGTAGGCGTCACAGACGAACGTGTCCGGCTTGACCCTCAATATCCCCTTCTCCATTTCCATGATCTTGGATATGCCATATTCCTGCAGCGTTTCCCGGAGGGATCGGATATATACATCCAATTGTTTTTGCTGCTTCCGATCATAGAGGCGATCCTCCCAGATGGCGGCGAACAGCTCCGCCCGGGAGACCCCGGCCCCCTGCTTGTCCACGAGATACGCCAGCAGCTCCTTGCTCTTGGCCAGCTTGAAGCTGACGGGCCTCCCGTCCACGTAGACGTCGAAATTGCTGAAGGTCTTGATCTGGATATGCCCCGGCGCGGACGGTTTGGTTTCTCCGCGCACATAGCGGACCTCCGCTGCCAGCTTCTCCAGGGGCACCGGCTTTAAAAGATACCCTGCCGGGCGCACGGAGTAGGCGTCGAAGGCGTACTCCCTGTACGCGGTCAGAAACAGGATCGCCGTCTTAGGGTGCATCTCCTTGATCCGCGCCGCCAGGGTGATGCCATCCAGCTTGGGCATGTTGATGTCCAGCAGCGCCAGGTCCACCGGATGATCGGAAAGCCAATCCAAGGCTTTCTGTCCGTCGGTAAAGCCGTGGACGTCGTCGATTTCGCTCAGGCGAGCGCATTGGCCCAGGGTATACTCCACGGCTAGCGGCTCGTCGTCCACACAGATCGCTTTCATGTTTCTTACTCCTTTTGGCCGCTACGCGCCTGATCCGGAATCAGCAGCGTGACGGCCGTGCCCTTGCCGATTTCGCTTCGTATAAGCATCGTCCCGCCGCACATCTGTTCGATGCGATCCCGCACGTTCCTGAGACCGATGTGGGTCCCTTCCGATAGCTCCTTCGCCTCCGGATCGAAGCCCACGCCGTTATCCTCCACCGTGATCCGATGCATCTCCCCCTCACGCCGAGTGGAAACCGTCACCACGCCGTCCTCCCAGCCACGCACCCCGTGGCGGATGGCGTTCTCCACCAGGGGCTGGACCGTCAGCGCCGGTACCTCGAACGATTCGTCCTCGATCCGGTATGTCACATGGATATGGGGGAAGCGGAGCGTTTCGATGGCGGCGTACAGCCGGGTATGCTCCAGCTCCTTGGCGATGGGGATGAGCCCGGTCTGGTTCAGGGACTCCAGGTTCTGCCGCAGGTACGTGCTGAAATCCTCCAGGGTCCTGTCCGCCAGCGGCGGGTCCTTCGCATACAGGGCCCGGATGGTGTTGAGGGCGTTGAACAGGAAATGGGGCTGGATCTGGGTCATCATAATCTGGATGCGCTGGGCTGCCATCAGATCCCGCTCGTGCTCCCGGACGAACTGCAGATGCAGCCAGATGTAATAGAACACGCTGCCCACGGTGATGGCGATGGTCAGAAAGGAGATGGGCAGCTGCCCCTCCTGGGTGGTGTAATCCAACCCCACGGAGGCGACGATCATGCAGAAGATGAAAGCAGGGATCCACAGACTCCACCTTCCGTTTTTGCGGCGGTTGCGTATGGCCTCCAAAAACAGCACCACCAGCAGGATCATGCTGCTTATGACACAGGTGTGCGCCAGGGGGCCGCCGTGATAATTGTTCCCCCCGTCGATCCAGAAGCTGACAGGAGAGAACAGGGCCGATAGATAGACGGCCGCGTTGATCCCCCCCAGGACCCACCAGGGCCAGAGCTTCTTCTTTTTATCATATACGATATAGAGGAACAGGATCAGGATCACCGGCCGTACGGAGTACCCGTAGATCGTCAGCACCGTTCGCAAGTCCCTTCTCGGCTGCATGACAGCATATCGGTATTCCAGCATGTTCTGGGCGATCAGGCTGAGGCTCAAAACGACGATGAGCAGCATGATGCAGCGCCGCTCCCGACCGATGTAGGGGTCCACCCATACGGTGAAGCCCAACCCGATCAGCAGAAGCAGCAGCGGGGCCAGCACGGCCAGCGTTCCCAAATCTGTCGTCATAGGCGCATCCCCTCTGTACCGTTTTATCTCTTCGCCCTTTGCACGAGGCGGAGGTCCTTCCTGCCGCCCCCCTGTCATCATGATCTGACCATCCCAGTATATCCGAATATCAGAATATTACAAGAGGGTCATCGAGAAACTGCCTTTTGTGCGAGAAAAGAGAAACAACGTGCAGTCAAAATGCAGTCAACGCTCCAGTAATGGCAAAATATCCATTTCACACATATCTGAGAAAAAAGCCCAAAGCTTGGGCTTTTTGTAATTGCGGGGGAAGGGGCATTGGCCGCATCGCTTAGGGATCCATCAACCCCTTGTCCCGGAACAGGGCGGCGAAGCTGCGGTCATGGAGGGCTTCGCCTTCGGGGCTGAAGAAGCAGGCAGGGACGCCCTTGGCGCGGTGGTTTTTGACGCACTCCACACAGTTGCCGTGGCGGGGGCAGTTCCGGGTGCAGGGGCAGTCCTCGGTGAGGACGGGCAGGGGCTTGCTTTCCATGGGCTTTCCTTCTATAATTACACGATGCGTTCCAGATGGACCTGCTCCACGGCCCGGAGGTACCCGGACAAAAGGTCCTCGAAGTATCGGATGGGGCGAGGGAGATAGCGATCCCGGAGCCGGATCAGGTTCACCTGCTGGATCAAAGGTTGGCCGTTGTACAGCAGGGGGAAGATGTTGATGTCCTCCGGGATCTCTTGGCGCTGCTCCGCCAGACACACGTGGGGGATGAAGGCGGCGGCCAGCCGCTCAAAGCAGATGGAGGCACTAATGTGGGTATAGGTGCTGGTGATATAGGACCGGGGCTTGATTTGGGCTTCGGCAAAGCACTCGTAGATCTTTTCCCCGATTCGGTTCTCCAGCAGACAGAAGGGGAGTTGAGAGAAGTTGCCCAGATAGGCTCCGTTAGCCGAGCAGGCCTTAAGGGACTCCGCCTCGTCCCCGTAGTATTCCTGCAGCAGGGAATCCGCCACGCAAAGATACACCTGGTCATCCATCATGCGGTCCTCCGTCAGCCGTGGGTCCGCTTTTCTGGATACGGTGAGGGCCAGATCCAGTTCCCCGTCCAGCACCAATTCCGTGAGCTCCGAGGAGATGGTGTCCGTGAGCCGTATCTCCACCTGGGGAAAGCGCTCTGAAAACTGGGGCAGGATATGGGGCAAGCTGGTGTTCATCCGCAGGGTGCTGGCACCGAAGCGCAGGATGCCCCGCTCCTGCTGTTCAATGTCCGACAGGATGGCTTTCAGATTGGCTTCTTCATTCAATATGGTCTTGGCGGAGGAGAGCACGTATTCTCCGGCAGGGGTCAGGGACATGGCGGGCTTGCGATACAGCAGCGGCGTCCCGTAATAGCTTTCCAGGCGCGCGATATGGTTGCTCAGGGTCTGCTGGGAGATGTACAGCCGCTCCGCCGTCCGGGTCATGTGCAGATCCTTGGCGAGCTCTGAGAAATAGTATAGGCTGACCAGTTCCATATGTGCCTCCCGCACAAAAAAACTTTGTTGAAAAGTCAAAATATCGCTGTTTGCTTTGGGACTCCCTTAATAGTAATATAAAACCGTAGAAAACACAATAGTTTTCGGCTCCCGGCACAAATCATTTTCAAAAGGAGAAAAAACATGAAACGCACCATCGCCCTGATCCTCGTCCTCCTGATGGTCTTCACCGTTTTTGCCGCCTGCGGCAGCAAGACCGAAACCAAGACCGAGACCAAGACCGAAACCAAGTCCGCTGGCGCTGACTGGCCCAAGCAGCCCGTTAACGTGGTCTGCCCCGCGGCGGCCGGCGGCGGCACCGACAACGCCCTGCGTCTGCAGAACGAGTACTTCGTGAAGAAGACCGGTCAGTCCTTCGTCATCGACAACATCACCGGCATCGCTGGCTATGAGAAGACCTATCAGGCCAACACCGATGGGTACAACTTCATCTGCGGCACCACCACCATCTTCACCTCCGAGCTGGACGGCACCCTGACCTATGACTGGGACGATTACGAGATGGTAGGCTTCGCCTCCACGCCCTACAACTTCAATTGCGTGGCGGTCCGTGCCGATTCTCCCTACCAGACCATCAACGAGCTGCTGGACGCCGCTAAAGCCAATCCTTCCTCCGTCACCGGCGGCATCACCATGACCGGCCAGCCCCTGATGATCACCTCCGCCCTCCAGAAGGTTCTTGGCTATGAGCTGTATCTGGCGGATGTGGGTAACGCCGGCGAGCGCAATGCGGCCCTCCTCGGCGGCCATGTGGATTGGATCATGAACAACACCTCCTCCTGCGATCCCTATGTGAAGTCCGGCGACTTCCGCATCCTGGCGGTTTGCGGCGACGAGCGGTATCCCATGAATCCCGATGTCCCCACCTTCAAAGAGATGGGCATCGACTTCTCCTTCCCCTCTCAGCCCATGGTGTGGCTGGCCCCCAAGGGCACGCCCAAGGAAGTCTGCGAAGCCTTCAACAAGATCCTTCGCGAGATCAACGACGATCCCAACTACCAGAACGATGTCAAGACCAAGCTGAACTCCATCGTGAACGATATTCCCACCGTGGAAGAGTCCATCAAGAAGGCTGAGGAGTACAAGGCCGCCCTGGCCCCCTATGTAAAGAAATAAGATCCCGCATAATCCTCCCTGCCGCGCTCGCTCAAGGGGCATGGCAGGGAGGTTCTCTCTACAACAGGAGTCTTTATAAAAGGAGTCATCTATGAAGAAAATCGATAGCGTGATCGCCGGCATCATTCGCGGCTTTCACATCTACAATGACACGATCCTGGGTGCGATCCTGTTCATCGGCTCCCTGATCCTGTTCATCCAGTCGTTCTCCATCTCCATCATGAAGAATCCGGTCTCCTCTCTCGATACGGCCAGGTTCTTTCCCCAGTTGGTTTTCGGCGCTCTGATGCCCATCGGCATCCTCCTCCTCATCCGCGGCATCATTCGGGCCAAGGACCAGAAATCCAGCGCTCCCGAGGGGGAAAAGCTGGAAACCGGCGTCGTGGCCTTCAAACGCTCTGTCATCGCCCTGGCGGCCATCGCGATCTTCCTCCTTCTGATGGAGCCTCTTGGCTTCATCCCGGCGGCCATCCTCTACATGCTGTTCAACATGTTCTACATGTGTGAGCGGGCGGCCTGGAAGCCTTGGCTCTTCGTGATTGTCGCTGTGGTAGTGGCTGTAGGCGCCTACTTCATCTTCCGCCAGTTCATCTACGTCCGTCTGCCTGCGGGCATTTTGAAGGGGGTGCTTGGCTAATGTTACTGAACGGTTTTACGTCCCTGCTTTCCCTGGAGATGATCCTGCTGATGTTCGGCGGCGTCATCGTGGGCATCATCTTCGGCGCCATCCCCGGCCTCTCGGCCACCATGGCCATCGTGCTGTTTTTGCCCATCACCTTCAACATGGGCACCACCCAGGCCTTTGCGTTGCTGGTGGCCCTGTACATCGGCGGCGTGTCCGGCGGTCTGATCTCCGCCATTCTGATCAACATCCCCGGTTCGGCCATGTCCATCGCCACCTGCTATGACGGCCACCCCATGGCCAACTCCGGCCACGCACAGCGGGCCTTGGGCATCGGCGTATTCTTCTCTTTCCTGGGCACCGTGATCTCCCTGGCCATCATGATGGTGGCGGCGCCGGCCCTGGCCAGCATCGCCGTGAAGATGAGCTCCTTCGAGATCTTTTCCATGACCTTCTGCGCCATCGCCCTGGTCACGGGCGTGGGCTCCAAGGACGTTTTGAAAGCCCTGGCCGCCGCCTTCTTTGGCATCGCCTTCTGCCTTATCGGCATGGCGCCCGTGGACGGCGCCACCCGGTACATCTTCGGCAGCAACAAGCTTCTGAGCGGCATTCCTCTGACCAGCGCTGTGGTCGGTATGTTCGCGGTCACCGAGATCCTCAAGACCGTGGGCAAGAAGATCTCCGCCAACAAGCTGGAGCAGCGGCACCGTGAAAAGATCAAGGGCTTCGGCTTCTCCTTCAAGGAGTTTGTGGGCCAGATCAAGAACCTGATCGTCTCCGCTGCCGTGGGTCTCGGCATCGGCTTTTTGCCTGGCATGGGCGGGTCCTTGGCCAACCAAGTCGCCTATATCGCCGTGCAGAAGACCTCCAAGCATCCGGAGAAGTTCGGCACCGGCATCATGGACGGCATCGTGGCCTCCGAGACCTCCAACAACGCGTCCATCGGCGGCGCCATGATCCCGCTGCTGGCGTTGGGCATCCCCGGTGACGGCCCCACCGCCATGCTGCTCTCCGCCTTCACCATCCACGGCATCGTGGCCGGCCCGTTGCTCTTCAAGACCAGCGGTCCCCTGGTGTACACCGTGTTTGCGGCCATGATCGTCTGCTCCATCATCATGCTCATCGTGGAGTTCTTCGGCATACCCGTGTTCGCCAAGGTCATCGACGTACCCCGGCAGATCCTCTTCCCGGTGGTGTTGGTCATCTGCGTGGTGGCGGCCTTCTCCAACAACAAGATCATGTTCGACTGCTGGATGCTCCTGTTCTTCGGCATCATGGGCGTGGTCCTGGGCAAGTTCAACTTCCCGCGGACGCCTATGATCCTGGGCCTGGTCCTGGGACAGAACCTGGAGACCAACCTCCGGCGCGCCCTGCAGCTGTCCCGCGGCAGCTTCGCCCCCTTCTTCACCCGTCCCGTGAGCTGCATCCTGTTGTGCCTGGGCCTGTTCTTCATTATCAGCGCCATCGTTCGCCAGTTCGTAGATCTGGCCAAGGGCAAGAAGATCAAGGAAAACGAAGCCTGATGCACCGCCTCTGCCCGTCCTGTGCGGGCAGAGGATACCAAGACAGACAATACGCTGGAGGAATACTATGAGCATGAATGCCCTTGAGGAGCGTCTCAACGGCTGGTTCCGGGCTCCCTGGCTCATCTACCACAAGCCCTTCGAGATCGTGGACCACGTCTATTTCGTGGGCAACACCTGGGTATCCGCCTTCCTGCTGGATACGGACGAAGGCCTGGTCCTCATCGACTGCGCCATCCAGGAGACCTTGTACCAGATGATCGACAGCTTCTATCAGCTGGGCTTCGATCCCCACGACCTGAAGAAGATCCTTTTGACCCACGGCCACTTCGACCATTGCGGCGCCGCCGGTTCTTTGCAGAAGATGAGCGGCTGCGAGGTCTGGGTGGGCGAAGGGGACGGCAACTTCTTCACCGAACATCGGGAGTGGATCGCCCACGAGGACCGCTGCCCCGAGTTCGAGGTCACCGGCTACTACGACTATACGAAGCCCATCGACCTGGGCAACTTCCGGCTGGAAGCCGTTCACTGCCCCGGCCACACGGAAGGGACTACGTCCTTCTTCTTCGAGGCCACCTACCGGGGGGAGCGGGTCAACTGCGCCATCCACGGGGGCCTGGGCGCGGGGGTCCTGACGGACAGCAACCTGGAGGCCATGGGCCTGCGCAAGTCCCTGCGGGAGGATTATCTGGTCAGCATCGAGAAGGTGCTGGACCGTCCCGTGGACGTGGTACTGCCCTCCCACGCGGGCCATCCCGTGGGCTACGACTTCTTCGGCATCGCGGACAGCAAGCCCGGTGCAGGAGATACCTTCGTGGATAAGGGCGCCTGGAAGCGGATGCTGACCGCTAAGCGGGCTGAGATCGTGAAGCTGATCGAAAACAGCAAGCTGTGATTCCCTGTAATTGCCCGGTTGGGGCCTGCATCCCCCGGCCGGGTATTTCCTATTTGAGAGAGAGGAACTGGCACGTCATGTATCAGCTTATCATCAAAAACGGACGGGTCCTGGACCCGGCTAACGGCATAGATCGGGTGGCCAGCGTGGCCGTGGAGAACGGCCGCATCGTGGGCGTCAACGGTTTCGAGGGGGCGGAGGCGCTGCAGGTGGTGGACGCCACCGGCTGCATCGTGACCCCCGGTCTCATCGACCACCATGCCCATCTGTACCCGCTGGCGGCCATCGGCCTGCCTGCCGAGGCCGTGTGCTTCGCTTCCGGTGTGACCACCGCCGTGGACGCGGGCAGCACGGGCTGCGACACCTTTGGGGACTACGAGACCTTCCTGGGTCAAAGCAAGCTTCGCATCCGGGCCTATCTGAACGTATGCTCCATCGGTCTTGCATCTTTGCCCCGCTGCATGGAGGATGTGGACCCGGCCCACTTCGACGAGGAGGCGATCCGGGAGACCTTCGATCATTTCGGTGATAGGCTTCTGGGCCTCAAGCTTCGCACCAGCCGGGAGATCGTGGGCGAGCTGGGCTTTGCGCCCCTGAAGGCCACGGTGGCCCTGGCGGACAAGCTGGGGGTGCCGGTGATGGTCCATTGCACCAACCCGCCGGGCAGCATCCCGGAGCTTCTCTCCATCCTGCGGCCCGGGGACGTGATGACCCACATGTACATGAACAAGGGCCAAACCCTGCTGGACGGGGGCAAGACCGTCTGTGAGGCAGCCTACCGGGCCAGGGAGCGGGGCGTGCTCTTTGAAGCGGCCGACGCCCGGGCCCACTTCTCCTTTGAGGTCAGCGAGCCCGCCATCCG
Organism: uncultured Eubacteriales bacterium; assembly: GCA_902761365.1. GTDB lineage: Bacteria > Bacillota > Clostridia > Christensenellales > CAG-138 > RUG472. Next base: position 29,394 of record CACWJZ010000010.1, read on the forward strand.
AGAGGGGTTCTACCCCGACATCATCGCCACGGATCTGACCAAGTTCAGCATGCACTTTCGGCCCACGGCTTTCGACCTCGTCAACCAGGTGGCCAAGTACACGCAGCTCGGCATCCCCTTTGAGCAGGTCGTGGCCTGCTGCACCAGCCGCCCCGCCGAGGACATGGGCCTTGCGGGGGAGATCGGGTGCCTGAGCCCCGGCGCCTGCGCCGACATCGCCGTGTTCCGGCAGGAGCCCTGCGCCATCGAGTTCGGCGATCGGCCCTACGGCGACCCGGATTGCGTGACGCGCCCCTGCAGCTGGCGGCTTCGGACCATGCTCACCGTCCGCAACGGGGAGATGGTCTACCGGGACCAGATGCTGTAAAGGAGCAAGCCTATGCCGGTGGGGATCATCACCAACGTGGCCGCCGTCGTGATCGGCGGCATCCTGGGCTGCCTGCTGGGCGGCCGGGTGACGGAGCGGTGGAAGAAGCTGTTGAACGACCTGCTGGGCGTGTCCGCCATGACCATGGGCATCGTGCTCATCCTGAAGGGAAAGAACCTGTCCCCGGTGATCCTGTCCCTCCTGGTGGGAGGGGTCCTGGGCGAAGCGCTGCAGCTCGAGAAGCGGGTGAACGGCCTGGTGGTCCGCGTTACGGAAAAGGTCCTCAAGGGCGACGCCATGAGCGAAGGGCATCTTATGCAGATCGCCACGGTCATGGTCCTCTTCTGCTTCAGCGGCACAGGCTGGTATGGGGCCCTCTTCGAGGGCATGACCGGCGACGGCAGCATCCTCATCACCAAGGCCATCTTGGACGGCATCACGGCCTGCATCTTCGCGGCTCTGCTGGGCAGGATCGTCCCCTGCCTGGGCCTGCCCCAGCTTCTGCTGATGCTCCTTTTGTTCTTCGTGGCGGAGCCTCTGTCGCCCGTCATCACCCCGTCCATGACCGCGGATTTCTCGGCCATCGGCGGCGTCGTCACCCTCTGCGCGGGCCTGCGCATGACCCGCATCAAGACGGACATCAAGGTTTTGAACCTGCTGCCCGCCCTGCCCTTAGCCTTCCTCTTTTCCGCCCTCTGGACGGCTTTCATCGGATAAACGCACTTTCCCTCTTTCTCTGGCTCTCCTTCTTTGCTCAACAATCTCTCCAAAAAGCAGCCGGGGAAAACCGGACAGGACCCGTCGATTCAGGGCGTCGACGGGTCCTGTTCCGTTGTGCTCATCTTTGAAAGAACAGAACAAGGCCCGCCGTTCATCCCTGCGGCGGGCCCTGCTCATTTCAGGAGAGATCTATATGAAGTAAGTTAGGTGTCAGTCGTTGGTGGGGCGAATGGCTTCGATGATCTCCGCATAGCCCCTGGGCTTCTCGGTCACGTACTTCTCCGCGAACTTGTAGGGGGCCAGAGCCTCGTGGACGTGCTTGGCGGCAGCGGACATCTCGGGGGCCAGGTGGCTTTCCTCCTGCATGGCGATGGAGCCCTTCAGCTCCGCGGCCCGGCGGGTGCAGTGAATGGCAGTGCCGGTGACGAGCCTGTCAAGGTGCTTGGTGAAGGGGATGCCGTCCAGGGACTTAGAGAGGGAGGCCACGATCTGGTCGGACACGTCGTAGGCGTCGGCGGCCTGCATGGTCTCGATCATCAGGGACGCGATGCCCTTCATGAAGATGGACCGGACCAGCTTGATGGCGGAGGCGGAACCGGCCTTGTCGCCGGCCAGGGTGATCCGCATGCCCAGGGGCTCCATGACCTCCTTGAACTTCTCGGCGCCGTTGCCGGAAGCGGTGATGGGCACCCGGTGCTTGTCCTGGGGCAGGGAGCCCAGCATGGCCGCGTCAGCGAACAGCACGCCGGTGTCCTTGATCTTGTCCCAGATGGCGATCTTGGTGGCGGGGGTGGAGGCGCTCACGTCCGCGTAGATCTGGCCGGGGCGCAGCTCGTCCTTCACGGTGTTGCACACGTCCATGGTGAAGGAGGAGGGCACCGCCGCGAACAGCACGTCCGCCCAGCGGGCCACTTCCTTGGGGTCCTCCACCAGCTCCACCTGGGCCTCAGCGGCCCGGGCGTGGACCTGCTGGCCCATGACGGGGTGGTTCATCATGGCGTCGTTGGCACGGATGCCGGTGGTGCCGTTCTGGGAGAAACCCAGGGCGATGCAGTACGCCGCTTCGCCGAAACCGATAAAACCGATGTTCATGTATGTACCTCCCTTACGGCTCGTAGACGCCGTCGATGATCTCGAAGCCCTTCTCGTTCAAGGACTTCTCGACCCAGGCCCTATTGGCGGTGCCGTTGCGGGCCGCGATCAGCTTCTTCTCATCCGCCTCCTGGAACTTGCGGGCCTCCACCAGGATGGAAGCGGCGTCCTTGCGGGGGATGCAGATGATGCCGTCGGGGTCGGCCAGGATGATGTCGCCGGGGTTCACACTGATGCCGCCGCAGGAGATGGGCACGTTGATCTCACCGGGGCCTTCCTTGTAGGGGCCGCCGGGGGTGGTGCCGGTGCAGTACACGGGGAAATCCCACTTGCCGATCTCATCGATGTCGCGGATGGGACCATCCAGGATGATGCCGGCCACCTTCTTGGTGAGATACAGGTAGGCCATCATGACCTCGCCCATGAGGGCGCGGGTGTCGTCCTCTTCGTTGGAGACCACCAGCACGTCGCCCTCGTTGCAGAAGTTGAGGGCCGCATGGAGGGTCAGGTTATCGCCGGCGCGGCACTTCACCGTGTAGGCGGGACCAGCCATCATCTGGGCCTTGGGGCTGCTGACGAGGCGGATGCGGGGGTTCATGGCGCAGCTCCTTCCCATGACGTCCGCGGTGTTGGACGCAGGGATCTGCTTGAAGGCCTCCACGAGCTCGGGATCAGGCATGTTCCGCTTGAGATAGATTCGCTTTCCGACTGACATGAGATTTCCTCCCTTTCAAAAATGTGATGGTGAGATACAGGTGATCGAGGTCCATTCCTCTTTACAATGGGATTGTACAGGATTTCCACCAATAAATCCAACAGAGATAATTCCACTTTTCCACAAAAAAACTTTGTGAAGCGGCCAGGACGGCCGGTTGTCATTGCTTTTGCAAAAGCCCCTGACGATCCAAATACGCCTGAATGTAATTTTGCCATAAAGTACAGAGAATTATGTGAATTGTGTCAATACAACTTTGCACAAAAAAGGCAATGAAATACTGTTGCAATGCGCTGCAAGCTCTGCTGCGCATTATGAGAGGGTTTATCAATAAGCCGTTTGTTATCTCCCGGAAGAACTTCCTGTTCGCGAACACACCGTCGGGCGCCCGGAGCAGTGCTGTATTGTTCAGCCTGATCGAAACGGCGAAAGAGAACGGGCTCGACCCATACCTGTACCTGGTCTGGCTGCTGAAGGAGGCGCCTGCCCGGTTCGCCACCGACAGAGACTGGGCAGAATCCCTCCTGCCCCAATACGCGCCGGACTTCTGCAGAACTTAACAACCTATCTCCCGAGCAACGGCAGGGCCGCTTTTCGCGGCCTCGTGCAATTTTTGTTTGACGCTTACTTTTCAATACTGGTTCATCACTGTGATTATCGCGCATCAAATTGATTCATAAAGTCCGTAAAATTCATTGAAATAAGCGCGTCGAGGGAGACCTCGATGCGCAGTTTTTCGTTCATTTTGACAAAAATCGGAGGGAGGTTATAAGGCTTTTCGCATCAATTCTGTCGTCAAAGTGTCGTCAAAATGTCGTCAAAACGCCTTTTTATGCATTTTTGGATAAACGAAAAAATGAAAAAGTCCCTAATTTAGGGACTTTTTGTGGTTGCGGGGGAGATTTTCATTGAGTACGCAAATGAAGCATTCCCGTTCCTGCTGGGCAGAAAGGGCACTTTTGACAGAGAAGGCGTATATTTATCGGTGATTTGAAGATGGCCTCGTTCTCTGGCGAACAACCTGGGTTTTCTCGTGTAAATGCGCATCTGCTGGATACATGACGCGGGGGTCATTGAATCACGCAGAAATACGATAAAACAGCACGGAAAGCCCGTGCTGTTTGATTATGAGGTGTCGTTATTTCGATACTTCGATCAATTCGATCGTAAAGTTCAGTTCCTTGCCCGCCATTTCGTGATTGGCGTCGAACGTGATCGTGGTTTCGTCCTTTGCGACGACCTTGACCGGCACCGGTTGACCGTACGCGTTTCGCAGATACACCCGTTGTCCGACCGAAACGCTCTCTGCGCCAGGCATGCGCGCGATCTCGACGGAGAAGATCGCGTTGGGATCGGACTCGCCGTACGCTTCGGCGGGGGAGAGATGCACTTCTTTGATCTCGCCGACTTCCATATCCGCAACTGCGGCGTCAAAGCCTTTGATCATCTGACCGATGCCGCAGATAAACTCCAACGGTTCGCCGCGATCATACGAGGAATCGAACTGCGTCCCGTCGTTGAACGTGCCGCGATAGTGCGTGCGGACCTTTTTGCCGACGTTTATACCCGTAAGCTCCGGCTCCGTGTGACAACCGGCGCATCCGGCGCATCCGCCTTCGCCGCACGAGGCATGTCCATCGTCGTGACAGGAATGGCCTTCTTCATGGTGATGGTCACAGTTCGCTCCGGTATTTTTCAATTCTCCCCGAAGAAACGCTTCCACCGCTTCATCGGCGCTGCCTTTTGCACCGGCGCAAAGCTCGACGCCGTTTTCCTCCAAAGCAGCCTGTGCGCCGCCGCCGATGCCGCCGCAGATCAGAACGTTGATCTTTCGCTCCTTGAGAAGTCCGGCAAGCGCTTCATGACCGCTGCCGTCAGAACCGATCAGCTCGGAAGAAACGATCCTGCCGTCCTTTACTTCATAAACCTTGAACGTCTCCGTATGTCCGAAGTGCTGAAACACATCGCCGTTTTCATACGTCACAGCAATTCTCATTCAATACTCTCCTTATTTCCGATATTGCGTCCATTATAACAAGACTTGCTTAAACGTGCAATCTACAGCTAAAAATATAAAAAGCGATTTGTAACAATGTTACAGAAGACGGTTTACTTGTATGGTACACTTCGGGTATACTGAAACAGGAGGATCAGAAAATGCTGACGATCACGAAGGATAATTTCAATGCGCAGGTCCTGCAGTCGGACAAACCTGTACTGCTGGATTTCTGGGCGACCTGGTGCGGACCTTGCCGCATGTTCGCGCCGATCCTGGCGCAGTTTGCCGAGAAGCACCCGGAGATCAAGGTCGGCAAGGTGGATGTGGACGAAGAGCCGGAGCTGGCGATGGAACACAGGATCGTGAGCATCCCCTCCTTGGTTTTGTTCCGCGATGGGAAGCTCGAAAAGACAGCGGTCGGCGCTATGCCGCTCGCTGCGCTGGAAAACTGGATACGATAATCAGGAGGTGTCCATGAGCGAACAGAGAAAAACCGTCATCATCGGCGGCGTTGCCGGCGGCGCAAGCTGCGCAGCCCGATTGAGAAGACTGGACGCGGACCGCGAGATCGTGATCCTGGAACGCGGCGCGTATATTTCTTATGCAAACTGCGGCCTGCCGTACCATGTGGGCGACGTGATCAAAAACCGGAGTGTGCTCCTCCTGATGACGCCTGAACGCATGTGGGAACGGTTCCGCATCGACGTGCGCGTGCAGAACGAAGTAACGAAGATCGACCGCGTGAAGAAGACGGTCACCGTCCGAAAAACCGAGACCGGTGAAACGTACGAGCAGCCCTACGACGATCTGGTGATCGCAACCGGTTCGTCGCCGCTGCGTCCGCGCATCCCCGGCATCGATACCCCGAGGATCAAAACACTGTGGACCGTGCCCGACATGGACGAGATCCGCGCCATGGTGCAGAGCGGTACGCTGAGGACCGCGGCGGTGATCGGCGGCGGGTTCATCGGCCTCGAGATGGCGGAGAACCTGCATCACGCGGGCCTTCAGGTGTCGCTTATCGAAGCTCTCGATCAGGTCATGGCGCCGGTTGACTTTGAGATGGCGCAGATGCTCCACGAGAACATCCGCAGCCACGGCGTGAAGCTGCACCTTTCCGACGGCGTGGACAGCTTCAAAGAGCAGGGCGAGCAGGTGGTAGTCACCCTGAAAAGCGGCACGGAAGTCACGGCGGATCTGGTGATCCTGTCCATCGGCGTGCGGCCGAACAGCGCGCTTGCAAGGGACGCAGGGCTTAAGCTCAATGAACGCGGAGGGATCGTCGTGGACGAACACATGCGCACCAATGATCCGTCTGTCTACGCCGTGGGCGACGTGATCGAGGTGGAGGACTTTGTGTTCAAAGGCCGCACCATGGTACCGCTGGCGGGTCCTGCCAACAAGCAGGGCAGGATCGTGGCGGACGTGCTGGCGGGCAGGGATTCCACGTACAAGGGCACGCAGGGCTCCTCAGTCGCCAAGGTCTTCGACCTTACCGTCGCGTCCACCGGCGCTAACGAGAAGACGCTCAAAAAGCGCGGTATGGAGAAGGGCGCCGACTACGAAAGCCTGATCATCACCCAGAATTCCCATGCGGGTTACTATCCCGGCGCCGCGCCCATGACGCTGAAGCTCCTGTTCGCTCCCGATTCCGGACGCATATTCGGCGCACAGATCGTGGGCCGCGAAGGCGTGGACAAGCGCATCGACACCATCGGCGTCACCATGCGGCTGGGCGGCACGGTCTCGGACCTCAAGGATCTGGAGCTTGCCTATGCGCCGCCGTACTCCTCAGCGAAGGATCCGGTCAACATGGCGGGGTACGTGGCGGAGAACATCCGCACGGGGCTCGTCAGGATCGCCCCCTACGACGCGCCGATGACCGATCCGGAGGCAACGCTTCTGGATGTGCGCGAGGAGGCGGAGGTCATGGCGTACGCCGTGCCAAACGCGATCAACATCCCGCTCGGCAAGCTTCGCGTAAGAATGAACGAGCTCGATCCTGAAAAGCGCATCATCGTGTTCTGCGGGATCGGCGTCCGCGCCTATACGGCTGCACGCATCCTGGATCAGAACGGATTCAAAAATACAGAAGTCTACCCGGGCGGCGTTCGCCTGTATCAGGCCAACTATCCCGACCCAGAAGAAGGACCGATCGCGGACGTAAAGAAGGAGGTCTCCGTGGAACAGGCAACCATTACGAACAAGATCCGCCTGGACTGCTGCGGCATGCAGTGCCCTGGCCCGATCATGGAGGTATTCAGATCCGTCAAAGAGATGAAGGACGGCGAGCTTCTGGAGGTCTCCGCGTCCGATCCGGGCTTTGCGAAGGACATCGCTTCCTGGTGCAAGCGCACCGGCAACACGCTGGTTTCCAACGAGGAGCGCGACGGTGCATACGTCGCCACTATCCGCCGCGGAACGAACGCGCCCGCCGTGCAGAAGGCAGCGCAGGCCGACGCTGCGCCGAAGGGCAAGACCATCATCGTGTTCGACGGCGATATGGATAAAGTGCTGGCGAGCTTCGTCATAGCAAACGGCGCTTTGGCCATGGGCCGGCCGGTGACCATGTTCTTCACCTTCTGGGGATTGACTGCCCTTCGCAAGACGGAAAAGGTGCCGGTAAAGAAGTCTTTGATCGAGAAGATGTTCGGGTTCATGCTGCCTCGGGGTGCAGGGAAGCTCAAGCTGTCCAAGATGAACATGGGCGGCATGGGCACCGCCATGATGCAGGGTATCATGAAGGACAAGAACATCGACTCGCTGGAGACCATGATGAAGAAGGCAATGGAAAACGGCGTCAAGATCATCGCCTGCTCCATGAGCATGGACGTTATGGGTATCCATCCCGAGGAACTGATCGACGGCGTGGAGATCGGCGGCGTCGGCACGTATTTGGGCGACGCGGAGGAATCCGATGTCAACCTCTTCATCTGAAATCAGAAAGCAGCTTTCGGCGCTCCCTTTCTGGGGAGCGCTGACGGCGCGCGAACAGGAAACCATGCAGTCCTGCGCTCAGATCAGAAGCTATGCAAGGGACGAGCTGATCTACTCCAAGGAGCAGGAATGTCTCGGGCTCATCCGTGTGCTGTCCGGCTCGGTCCACACGGTCATGCTGTCCGCCGAAGGCAGGGAGGTGCGGCTCTATCGCGTCGACGAAAAAGACACGGACGTGTTGTCTGCATCATGCGTGATGAATCAGATCACATTTGAAACGCAGATGGTCGCGGATTCCGACTGTACGCTGTTGATCGTGCCGGCGGTCTGTCTGTCTAATTTCAAGGAGAATAACCTGCATGTACGCAGTTTCCTGTTTGAAAAGCTAGGCGAACGGTTTTCCGACGTAATGCTGAAGATGCAGGCAATCCTGTTTACGCGGCTGGACCAACGGATCGCACAAGCGCTCCTTTCACGCGGCAGCACGACCGTACGTATCACCCACGAACAGCTGGCCGGCGAGATCAATTCGACGCGCGAAGCCGTCTCCCGCATTTTGAAAGACATGGAGCGTCAATCTCTGATCCGTCTCGGCAGAGGACAGATCACGCTTTCCGATCCCGATGCGCTGCGCATGCTCGCTGGCGAAGAGAACCCGTAATCTCAGTTGACTTTGTTGCAATGGGAGAAAACAATTTGCGGCACACCGAAACCCGGTGTGCCGCTCGCAACCAAACCGCACTGTTTTTATGTTCATATTATCCATTGTGTGGCAATAGATCCATACAGTGCCGATTTGGTTGTGGAGGAAGGATCCTTATCCTCGATACAGACTTGCCTGCCGATACTGTTCGCATATGAGCAGCATGGCATATAGAAGAGATGAAAAAACAG
>CACWJZ010000011.1 GCA_902761365.1 uncultured Eubacteriales bacterium
GGCCAGCTTCCGCTTGCCCCACTCGTCCTGCTTCACGATCTCACCGCCGTTGCCGGTGATGATGCCCGCGAACTTGTCCATGACGGCGCGATTGGCCTCTTCGTCAAGCTCGGGTGTGATCAGGTACAAAACTTCATACTGATTCATTCTTTCACCTCCTTATGGTCTGTTGGCTTTCTTCTTGAGAAAGCAAGAAGGACCGTTAGCCGTAACACTATAGCACACACTTTCCCCGATTGCAAGGGCTTTTTTCAAGATTTTTCACAAAAAAACAGCCCGGCATGCGGGCTGTTTTGCAGGTCGTCGTCCGAGGATCAGAAATCTTCCCGGCTGACGGTGGTACCGTTCAGTTCGTCCTCGAAATTGCAGTACCAGTAGCCGTGCCGCCCCACCTGCTCCAGGGAGAAGGTGAAAAGCTCCTTGTAGATGGCATCGTCACCAAACATCTCGTTCTCACCGAACCAGGGGCCTTTGCTGTATGCCGCCTTCATGAGGTAGGACCGATCGGGCAGATAAACCACCGCGCCTTTGCCGGAGCGCACGAAAGCGGAGGAAACAAAGGTTTCACCGGTGCTGTCGTAAATGCGGACGTAGATGTTGTAGCCGCCCTTGAGCTTGTTGTTCAGATTCAGCCGGACGGTCTTCCGCTTGTAGTCGGAATTGCGGGACAGCTCGCCCGTTTCCGGCGTGGGGCGCTTGCACTTGGAGGCCAGGCTCGCCGCATCCTCATACTTTCCCAGGGCGGTGAACATCTTATAGGCGGTGTAATACATCTTTTTCTCGAAGGCTTCCTTGGCCTGGGCGTACTGCGCCTTGGCGTCGCCGGCTCCGGAGGAGGCTTGGCTTGAGGCTTCGGGCACCTTGGTATCTGCGCTCAGGGGCTGGAAGTAGGCGAGCACCGCTTCGGCCTTCTCCCTGGTGGTGGAGGCGGCGGTCAGGGAGCCCATGTACCGGTCTCCCTTGATCAGGACGACGATCATGTGCATCTCCATAAAGCCCAGCTTGCCCGTGAGCACCGCGCCCACATGCTCCTTCCCGGCCAGCTGGAAGCTCGACGGGGTCAATTGAATGTCCGTGTAGCCCACGGACTCCAGGGCCCCGGTCAGGCTGTCCTTGGCAAGATCCAGGTACGTGGCCTCGTCCAAGGACCGGTAGATGCCCAGATCCTGCACCATCAGGTTCGCATTGGAGGCTGTGTCGGAGGCGACGGCGTACATGCCGCACGCAGCGGAGTTCTGAGACAGCAGGGTGGCCAACCCCTCGCGGCTGGCGTATTTGCTGTCGTAGCCCATCTGGCTGGCCAGATCCGCATCGCTGAGGAAGCGCCAGTTATCAGGCAGCGTCATGTAGATGCCCAGGGCCTCGTTGTAATAGGTGTTGCCCGCTATGACGCCCACGGGGTTCTCCTCCGCCGCTACGGCTGCGGACCCCAGGCCCAGCAGCATCAGCATGGCCAGCAGAAAACTCATCCATTTCTTCATCGTTTCCTTGATCGAGAGATTCTCTCGACTTCCTCCTTTCCTGTTGTCCACGTAGAAAAGCGCCAGCCCAAGGAACGGGCGCACGATCCATGTTTCAACAATAGTATATAGTTGTCGCGCGGGTATGTCAATCCGGTTTTCAACCCCTTTGCGCCAATAAAAAAGCAGATAGCGCACAGTTTTTTGTTGACAAACGGCAGCCTCGGTGGTAGATTATATACAATTCCAGCGAAAGGAGGCCGCGGACCGGCATGAAGCGCAACGGGTATTCCTATTATTATTACCGCTATGCTTCCCTCGGCAATGGTCCGTGCGCTCTGACGAGCCCTTGGTCGTGCCCGTGATTCGCTGAAAATGCTGATCGAAGGGCGTGGCGCCGGACCGGCGTCACGCTTTTTCTGTGCAAAACAACTGAAAGGACACCGCTATGACTGACCCTTCCCGTATCACCCTGCTCTTCCTGGTCGTTTTCTTCGCCATCATGATGTGGATCGGCCTCCGCTCCCGCAAGCACGCGTCGGACATCAACGGCTTCGTGCTGGGCTCCCGGCAGGTGGGCCCCTGGCTCTCCGCCTTCGCCTACGGCACCAGCTACTTCTCCGCCGTTATCTTCGTGGGCTATGCGGGCCAATTCGGCTGGAACTTCGGCCTCGCCTCCACCTGGATCGGCCTCGGCAACGCCTTCATCGGCTCCCTCCTGGCCTGGCTCGTGCTGGGCCGTCGGACCCGGATCATGACCCAGCACCTGATGAGCAAGACCATGCCGGACTTCTTCGGCATCCGGTATGAAAGCGACAAGCTTCGCACGGTGGCCAGCCTCATCACCTTCGTGTTTCTGATCCCCTACACGGCTTCCCTGTACAACGGCCTTTCCCGGCTCTTCGCCATCGCCTTTCCTGGCGTGGACTACGCGGTGTGCGTCGTCATCATGGCGGCCCTGACCGGCGTGTACGTGATCCTGGGCGGATACATGGCCACGGCCTGGAACGACTTCATCCAGGGCATCATCATGCTTTTCGGCATCGTGGCGGTCATCGCGGCGGTCCTGGGGGATAACGGGGGCCTGACCCTGGCCATGGAGAAGCTGGCCACGGGCCCCACCGGCGGCTGGCAGTACGCCTCCTTCCTGGGGGCCAACCCCCTATTCCTGCTGTTCGTGGTGATCCTCACCTCCCTGGGGACCTGGGGCCTCCCGCAGATGGTGGGCAAATTCTACGCCATCAAGAACGAGTCCTCCATCCAGAAGGGCACCGTGATCTCCACCCTCTTCGCCATCGTAGTGGCCGGGGGCTGCTACTTCCTGGGCGGCTTCGGCCGGCTCTACGACATCGACGTGAAGGCCCAGGGCTTCGACGCCATCATCCCCCGGATGCTCTCCTCCCTGCCCGCGGTCATCATCGGCATCGTCATCGTGCTGGTGCTGTCCGCATCCATGTCCACCCTGTCCAGCCTGGTGCTCACCTCCGCCTCCACCATGACGCTGGACCTGATCGCGCCAAAACGGAAAAAACCCCTGCGCGAGAAGGACCAGCTGCTGCTCATGCGGGGGTTCATCGTCCTGTTCGTCGTCATCTCCGCCCTGATCGCCATCAAGCAGGCCAAGAGCAAGAGCTTGTTCATCGCCCAGATGATGGGCGTCAGCTGGGGCGCCCTGGCCGGCGCGTTCCTGGCACCCTTCCTCTACGGCCTCTACTCCAAGCGCACCACCAAGGTGTCCACCGCCGTGTGCTTTGCCTGGGGCGTGGGATTGGAGACCGTGCAGCTGTTGGTGTCCTTGGGGGTCCTGAATGTGAGCGGCAGCCCGCTTTTCGCTTTCGTGTTCAACAACTCCATCTACTCCGGCGTCATCGCCATGGTGGGCGGCCTCATCCTGGTGCCTCTGGTGGACCTCCTCTCCCAGAAGGCCCGCCCCGTCCACGTGGAGGACATGTTCGCCGCCTATCGGGAGCACAGGACCGTGGACATCACGGACAATTTGGGGAAGTAACTATATTGCCGCTTTTTCTCTATAGACAAAGAGAAAAGCGGCGGAAAAAGAGAAACTTAAGAAGGGGTATGGCTTTCCGTGCGGAAGCTGTACCCCTTCTTAAAGTTCTTTTGGTCGACTTTTTTTCAAGAAAAGTCGAAAAATCAACCCTTCTCTATCTCGCCGAGGGAAAGGGACTTGAGCCCCCGTTCGGTGAGCGCTTTCTCCGCCTTTGCCGTGTCGGTGACGCGGAAGATCATGTAGGCCCGGCCCGGCTCGCCGCCCAGGAAGGCGTACATGTACTCGATGTTCACGCGGGCGTCGTTGAACTCCTTGAGGAGGTTGTGGAGGCCGCCGGGCTCGTCGGGCACGGCGAAGGCCAGCACGTCGGAGAGCTGGGCGATGAACTGTCCCTCCCGCAGGGCCAGGGCGCACCGGTCCACGTCGTTGACGATGATCCGGGCGATGCCGAAGTCCGTGGCCTCGGCGATGGACAGGGCCCGCATGTCGATGCCGTGGGCCGCCAGGAGGGCGGTGAGATCATATAGCTTGCCCGGCCGGTTCTCCAGAAAAACGGATAATTGTTTAATGCTCATATTCCTTTCTCCTTGTGTGAATCTTGGTCGATTGGGTTCACGTGAGGTCTATGCGGCACATGGTAAAAGTGGCCTTGGCGACGAGGGTATCCTGTCCATCCCGGATCAGGACCTCGTACCAGGAGAGGCGCTTGCCCGGCTTGAGGCAGGCGGCCTCTGCCCGCAGGACGTCGTCTCGGCAGGGGTTCAGGAAGCTCATGTGGGCATCCGCCGAAACGTGCTGCCCGGTCCCTGTTCCGAAGTGGGAGGCTACCGCACAGGCGAAGTCCGCCATGGTGAGCAGCACCCCGCCCATGACGCCGCCCACGGCGTTTCTGTGGGCTTCGGTCAGGCAAAGGCTGATGACGGCGCGGCCCGGAGACACTTCCTCCACGGTCATGCCGCTGCCGGCGGCGAAGCGGTCCTTTTGGAAGAACGCCCGCGCCTGTTCCAGAGTTTCCAAGACGATCCCGCTGTCCATGGTCTGCCGCTCGCCCCGTCAGATCTTCCGCTTGTCGATGACCCGCACGGCCTTGCCTTCGCTGCGGGCGATGGTCTTGGGGGCCACCAAGGTGACCTTGGGCCGGATGCCCAGCATGGACACGAGGCCCATGGACAGGGTCTTCTGGAGTTCCTGGATCTTGCCGATGGAGTCAGTGAACATCTCCGGCGTCATCTCCACCAAAATCTCGAAGGTGTCCGTGTTGTTGACCCGGTCCACCAGGATCTGGTAGTTGGCGGCGTAGCCGTGGTTGAGGAGCACGGTCTCGATTTGGCTGGGGAACACGTTGACGCCCCGGATGATGAGCATGTCGTCGCTGCGGCCCTTGGGCTTGGTCATGCGCACGTGGGTCCGGCCGCAGGGGCACTTCTCGTAGGTCAGGGAGCAGATGTCCTTGGTGCGATACCGGATCATGGGGAAGGCTTCCTTGTTTACGGCGGTGATCACCAGCTCGCCTTGGGCGCCCTCGGGCAGGACTTCGCCCGTGTCCGGGTCGATGATCTCGGGGATGAAGTGGTCCTCGTTGATGTGCATGCCCGCCTGAGCGGAGCACTCAAAGCTGACGCCGGGGCCGGAGAGCTCCGTGAGCCCGTAGATGTCGTAGGCTTTGATGCCTAAGGTTTTCTGGATGTCCTGTCGCATCTCCTCGGACCAGGCCTCCGCGCCGAAGATGCCCGCCTTCAGGGGGATGTCGTCGGGGCCCAGGCCCAGCTCCTTCATACGCTCGCCCAGGTATGCGGCGTAGCTGGGGGTGCAACAAATGATGGTGGCGTTGAGGTCCCGGATGAACATGATCTGCCGGTCCGTGTTGCCCGAGGACATGGGGACGGTGAGGCAGCCTACCTTGTGGCTCCCGCCGTCCAGGCCCGCGCCGCCGGTGAAGAGGCCGTAACCGTAGGACACCTGGACCACGTCCTCCTTCGTGGCGCCGGCGGCCGTCAGGGCCCGGGCGCAGCAGTCCTCCCAGAGGTCGATGTCGTGCTGGGTGTAGAAGGCCACCACCCGCTTGCCGGTGGTGCCGGAGGTGGAGTGGATGCGGACGCAGTCCCTCAGGTCCGCCTTGGACAGGAAGGGGAGCTTTTTGAGGTCCTCGACGCTGCGGATGTCCTCCGGCGTCACGCCCTTCTCCTCCATCTTCTTCCTATAATAGGGTACGTTCTCCCAGACGCGGCGCACCTGGTTCACCAGGCGCTCGCTCTGCCATCGTTCGATGTCGTCCCGGGACGCGCACTCGATCTCGGGTTGGTAGTATCTTTCCATAAAACTCCTTTCAGGATTCAGTCAGCCGAAACCTACGGTTTCGCCAGACTGAGGCTCCGCCTTCGCTTCGCTTCCAGGTCCCGCCTATACGCCTACGGCGTACCGGGCGGCGGTCCCTGCAAGGAGTGAGATTCACCGCGCATGTCGCTGAATCTCACGTATGTATAGCCGCACGTTCTTCCTTCGTCGGATACGTGCGCGCGGCTACACTGCGCTTGTGCTTTCGTAGGGGACAGGCTTGCCTGTCCCGTGCTTCAAATCTTCGGCAATTTCGCGGCGTACCGGGCCAGCTCCTCGTCGGTGGGGATGTAATCGTCCATCTGGCCGTTGTGGAACTTCTCGTAGGCCACCAGGTCGAAGTAGCCCGTGCCCGTGAGGCCGAAGAGGATGGTCTTTGCTTCGCCGGTCTCGCGGCAGCGGATGGCCTCATCCATGGCAACCTTGATGGCGTGGCTGCTCTCGGGGGCGGGGAGGATGCCCTCCACCCGGGCGAAGGCCTCGGCGGCCTCGAAGACGGCGGTCTGGGGCACGCTGACCGCCTCCATCATGCCCTGGTCGTAGAGCTCGGAGAGGACCGGGCTCATGCCGTGGTAGCGAAGGCCGCCCGCGTGGTTGGGGGCGGGGATGAAGTCGCTGCCCAGGGTGTACATCTTGGCCAGGGGGCACACCATGCCCGTGTCGCAGAAGTCGTAGGCGTAGACGCCCCGGGTCAGGCTGGGGCAGGAGGCGGGCTCCACGGCGACGATGCGGTAATCCGCCTCGCCCCGGAGCTTCTCGCCCATGAAGGGGGCGATGAGGCCGCCCAGGTTGGAGCCGCCGCCGGCGCAGCCGATGATGATGTCGGGCTTGATGCCGTACTTGTCCATGGCGATCTTGGCCTCCACGCCGATGACGCTCTGGTGGAGCAGCACCTGGTTCAGCACGCTCCCCAGCACGTACCGGTAGCCGGGGTTCGATACGGCCACCTCCACGGCCTCGCTGATGGCGCAGCCTAGGCTCCCGCCGGTGCCGGGGTGCTCCTGGAGGATCTTCCGGCCCACCGCCGTGGTGTCGGAGGGGGAGGGGGTCACGGACGCGCCGTAGACCTTCATGACTTCCCGGCGGAAGGGCTTCTGCTCGTAGCTGACCTTCACCATGTACACCTTGCAATCGAGGCCGAAGTAGCTGCAGGCCATGGACAGGGCCGTGCCCCATTGGCCGGCGCCGGTCTCGGTGGTGACGCCCTTGAGGCCCTGCTGCTTGGCGTAGTAGGCCTGGGCCACGGCGGAGTTCAGCTTGTGGCTGCCGGAGGTGTTGTTGCCCTCAAACTTGTAGTAGATCTTGGCGGGGGTCTTCAGCTTCTCCTCCAAACAGTAGGCCCGGACCAGGGGCGAGGGCCGGTACATGCGGTAGAAGCTCAAGATCTCCTCGGGGATGGGGTACTCCCGGGTGTCGTTGTCCAACTCCTGCCGGACCAGCTCGTCGCAGAACACGCCGGAGAGCTCCGCCGCGGTCATGGGCTGATGGGTGGCCGGGTTCAAGAGGGGCGCGGGCTTCTTCTGCATGTCCGCCCTGAGGTTGTACCAATACCGGGGCATCTCGGATTCGGAGAGGTAGATCTTGTAGGGGATTTCCATGGTGTTTTCTCCTTTTTTTCTTGTGTTCCTTTTTCTTTTCGGTGAAAAGAAAAAGGAACCGAAAAAGAAAAGCTCAATAGGGGTAAATGGTCAGGGGAACAGAGCGTTATTTCTTCTTAAGTTCTTTTGGGCAGCTTTTCTTTCAAGAAAAGCTGCGAAGCTTCCAATAAAATCCACTAAAAAGGCCTCGCCCGATTGGACGAGGCCTGCGCTTCCTTCAGCGGCTCACGATCCAACTCCGGGCACGGCGAAACGGCGGCTAAACCACCAGCCGCTAAACCAGAAGGACCGTGTGCCCCTGTTGCCCATGGATCGTGCTCCCTTCTCAGAAATTATATATTATTTTACACGCCCCCCGCCCGCTTGTCAAGCCTTTCTTTTGGACCGCGCCAAAATAGGAATCGGACGGGCCTGGACCGGGCCAGGCGTCACTGCAAAAACCCGTTGATGATCTGCTCCTCGGCCTCCGCCTCCGTGAGGCCCAGGGTCATGAGCTTGGTGAGCTGCTCCCCGGCGATCTTGCCGATGGCGGCCTCGTGGACCAGCGCCGCGTCCAAATCGTTGGCTTCGAGGCCTGGCACCGCCAAAATGCGGCCCCGGTCCATGATGATGGAGTCGCACTCCGTGTGGCCGGAGCAGGGGGCATTGCCCACGATCTTGGCGTCGAACTTCTGGTAGGAATCATCCCGGGCTACGGACCGGGAGACCACGTCCGCGGTGGCACCGGCGCCGTTCAAACTGACCACATAGGTGCTGATGGCCCGCTGCTCCCCGTGGGTCATAAGCCGCTCCCGGATGAGGAGCTTCGCCCCGGCCTTCAGCTCCGCGGTGGTGGTGCGGACGGTGTCGTCCACGCCCTTGATCTGGACCATCTCCATCTCCACGGTACTGCCCTCGTCCTGGTAGACCTCGGTGCCCGGGTTCAAAATGCGCTTGCCCTTTCCCTCGCCGGAGCCGTAATGCTTCTCCACATACTTCACATGGGCGTTCTTGCCCACGTAGAACCGGTGGATGCCGTCGTGCTCCGCGTCCTGGTTGCCGCAGTTGTCGATGCCGCAGCCCGCCACGATCAGCACGTCCGCCCCCTCGCCCACGAAAAAGTCGTTGTAGACTACCTCCTTGAGGCCCGTTTGCGTCAACACCACGGGGATATGCACGCTCTCGTTCTTCGTGAATGGGGCGATGCGGATGTCCATGCCGCTCACGTCCGTCTTCGAGGTGATCTCGATGTTGGCGGTGGAACGGCGGCCCGCCATCTGGCTGTTGGACCGGATATTGTAGGCGCCCTCGGGCACGGTGTGCAGATCCGCGATCTCCCGCAGCAACCGCTTCTGAATCTCGTCCAGCTTCATGCGTCCGCGCCTCCCTTCCCGCTGATCATATGGCACTCGCTGACGGCGGAGGAGGTGCCCATGAGCTGGGGCAGGATCTCGTCCCGGGGGCCCTGCTTCTCCACCCGGCCATCCTTGAGCATGACGATCTCGTCCGCGATGTTCAATATCCGCTCCTGATGGGAGATGATGAGGATGGAGCTGTTCTTCACGGTTTGGCGCATGTGCTCGAAGACCTCGATCAAATTCTGAAAGCTCCACAGGTCGATGCCCGCCTCGGGCTCGTCGAAGACGGACAATGCCGCGCCCCGGGCCAGGACCGTGGCGATCTCGATGCGCTTCAACTCTCCGCCAGACAGGCTCGAATTGACCTCCCTGTCGATGTAGTCCCGGGCGCAGAGGCCCACGGCGGACAAATACGCGCAGGCGCCCGCCGCGGCCAGGTGCTTCCCGGCGGCGATGCGGATGAGGTCCAAAACCTTGATGCCCTTGAAGCGGACCGGCTGCTGGAAGGCGTAGGCGATGCCGAGCCGCGCCCGGTCGGTGATGCTTTTGTCGGTGATGTCCTCGCCCTTGAAAAAGATGCGCCCCTCGGTGGGCTTCTCGATGCCCGCAATGAGCCGGGCCAAGGTGCTCTTGCCGCCGCCGTTGGGGCCGGTGATGACCACCAGCTTGTTCTCGGGGACGGTGAGGCTCACCCCGCGGATGATCTCCTTGTCCCCCCTGTCCTCCGCCACCTGGAAGGACACGTTTTTGAGTTCCAGCATATCTTCCCTCGCAATTTCACGTAGTATGGGTATTATACCAGACTTTTCCCCGAAAGCCAGCCCCTTTTTCACCTTTTCCCCCGTGCGGCCGCGCCCGACCGCCGCCCAGTTCACCAAAACGCCAAAATGTTTGAATTTTTTTCGAATTCCCTTCCATATTCAGAGCTCGCATGATATACTATTACCATCCCGAGTTGCCCGGTTTCGGCACAAACGGGTAAAAAACATTTCAGGAGGGGTATCTATGGCAAACAACGAACCCAAGAAGGGCGGTATCCTGCGGGCATACCTGAACTTCAACGTACTGTACAAGATCCTCATCGGTCTCGTCATCGGCGCAGTCGCGGGCATCATCCTGGCGGCTTCCGGCGTCACGGCCCTGCCCAAGTGGATCAGCATGTTCGGCACCATCTTCACCCGGCTCTTGAAGATGATCATCATCCCGATCATCGTGGGCTCCCTGGTGGTGGGCGCGTCCTCCGTCTCCCCCGCTAACGTGGGCAAGGTCGGTATCCGCGTCATCATCATCTACCTGGCGACCTCCGCTCTGGGCGTCATCATCGGCCTCGTCATGGGCAACATCTTCCAGCCCCATGCGGAGCTCGCTGCCGTCACCCAGCTGGCTGCCGACGCCGCCGGCAAGACTGCCGAGACCAACGTGTGGGATGTCATCGCCAACATCATCCCCACCAGCGTCCTTTCCTCCCTGGTCAACGAGACCGTGCTCCAGGTCATCTTCTTCTCCCTGGTCTTCGGCCTCTGCCTGTCCTTCATGAAGGTGTCCGAGGATGAGCGCATCCGCACCATCGCCACCACCATGTACAACGTCTTCGACTGCCTGGCCGACGCCAAGGTTGCGGGCGCGCTGCTCACCGTGACCATCGCCTGCTTCCTGGGCTATGCCATCCACATCGTGGCGGTTTACGGCGGTTTGCTCGCCATCTTCCGCATCAAGATCGGCGCCTTCTTCAAGGAAGCCCGGACGCCCTTCATCACCGCCTTCGTCACCCGTTCCTCCAACGGCACCCTGCCCACCACCTTCGCCGCGGCGGAGAACCTGGGCGTGGACAAGGAGGTCTATGCCTTCTCCCTGCCCCTGGGCGCCACCATCAACATGGACGGCACGGCCATCTATCAGGGCGTCTGCGCCTTCTTCCTGGTCATGTCCTGCTACGGCCGCGGCCTGACCTTCGGTGAGATGGGCATGATCGTGCTGCTGGCTACCCTGGCCTCCATCGGCACCGCGGGCGTGCCCGGCGCCGGCGCCATCATGCTGGCCATGGTCATGCAGGGCATCGACCTGCCCATCGAGGCCGGTACCACCCTGGCCGGTGCCTACGCCATGATCCTGGGCATCGACGCCATTCTGGATATGGGCCGCACCGCCCTCAACGTCACCGGCGACCTCACCTGCACCTGCTGCGTTGCCAAGCAGCTGGGCTTCGTCAAGGCCGACTCCGTGCTCAAATAAGGCATGGTCAAGGGCGACCTCGAAAACCGACTGCGGGAACTGGGCATCTACAGCGATTTCTACTATCGCAAGGAGCTCAAGGCCTTGGTTCAGGTATTGGGCGACTATGAGCGGCTCAACTGCCTGCTCACCGGTGTCCACGAGGGCAACCGGAAGATGCTCGCCGTCACCGACCGGCGGATCATCGTCCTTTTCACCGCCTTGGGCGGTGGGGACGTGAAGATCATCCGGCGGGAGTCCGTCAAGGACTGGCGGTTCGAGAAGAAGTGGCTGTTTTCCAGCCTCATCATCGAAACCAAGGGCGGCGCCTCCTTCACCTTCACCAACACCCAGGGCAAGCTCAGGGACCTGTTCGACCGGGCCATGAACGAGCCCATTCCCGCAGCCGACTAACACGCGATCCAAATGAAAGGGACAGTCTTCGGACTGTCCCTTTTCTTTTCGGCTGTCGCAGAAGGCAGCAGACCATTTGCGGCATCATTATTATTGAAAACGATCACAGCCTGATTTTGCTGCAGGCAAAAAAGAATAGCCGGCGATTTTCCGCACACAATAGACACCGACCCACATAGGATGAAAGGAAAGCGTTTCATCGGGAAGGAAGAGCGGTGTCGTCCTGGATCATTCAGACAATGGAATACGACGTGGACCTGGAATCGTTGCTCCGGGACCGGCTGCGGGAGGGCGGCGCGCCCTTCGCCCTGTCGGCGGTCTGGGGCGGCGTAGGCGTGCGCATGGAGGGGCGGCAGGGGCTGGAGGCCCTCGCCAAGGCTTTGAGCGTGGTGCTGATCCACGATCTGGTGCCCTTCGAGACGGCGGCCCTGACGGACGAGATGCCCCTCGAGCTGGCGGATCGGCGGCAGGTCCTTCGCCGGGCGGTGGACGCGGCCCGGCAGCGGGAGGATCTGAGCGAGACCGCCCAGCGGCTGTCCGCCTATCTGCGGGACGAGGGGAAGCTATGCCTGGAGGGGTTCTTGCGGTTTCGGATGCCCGAGACCCTGCTCTTCTGGCGGCTGTGCGTGGAGGATGCCTTTTCAAAGCTCCTGCTGGAAAAGGAGTATGCGGAGGCGGCCGCCGTCCTGCGCCTGCTGCTCAACGAGCGCCCGCCCCGATGTCCGTCCCTGCGGCTGTGCCTCCACGGGGACGGCCTCTGCTCCCTCTCCGACGGGGAGGAGCTGCGGATGGAGTATATGGACGAGACCGGCGAGGGTATTTTGAGCCTGCTGGTGGGCATGGCCCCGGCCCGGCTCATTGTATACGACCTCTCCGGCGGCGCCCGAAAGGAGCTGGTCCACGCCCTCACCGAGATCTTTTCCGGCCGCGTCTGCCTCTACACCGGCGAATTCCCGTAAACGACCCGTTATCCCATTTGTGTTTTTCTTTTTCCCTCTTCACCGAAGAGAAAAAAGGAACAAAAGAAAAGGTAGCCACCGCGCCGCCCTTGTGGTATACTGATACGATAGGAGGCGCGTATGGCGTATCAGGCATTGTACAGGACCTACCGGCCCGAGCGGTTCGGGCAGATGGCAGGTCAAAAGCATATCACCACCATCCTTATGAACCAGGTGCGGGAGGGGCAGCTCTCCCACGCGTATCTATTCTGCGGCTCCCGGGGCACGGGCAAGACCACCACGGCCCGGATCCTGGCCAAGGCCATCAACTGCCTCCATCCCGAGAACGGGGAGCCCTGTCTGCAGTGCGACAGCTGCCGGACGGCGGCTCAGCAGAACGCGGACATCATCGAGATCGACGCGGCCAGCAACAACAGCGTGGAGAACGTTCGCGATCTTATCTCCCAGGCCCAGTTCGCGCCCCTGCAGCTCAAATATAGGGTGTTCATCATCGATGAGGTCCACATGCTTTCGGGCTCCGCCTTCAACGCGCTCCTAAAGACCCTGGAGGAGCCGCCGGAGCACGTGGTGTTCATCCTGGCCACCACGGAGCCCCAGAAGCTCCCGGCCACCATCATCTCCCGCTGCCAGCGGTTCGACTTCCATCGGCTCACGGTCCCGGAGATCATGGGCTACATGCAGTACATTTTGAAGGCGGACGGGTCCACGGTGGCGCCCGACGGCCTTCGGATCATCGCCCGGGCGGCGGACGGCGGCATGCGCGACGCCCTGTCGCTTCTCGATCAATGCCTGTCCTTCTGCGGCGGCAAGGTCACGGCCAAGGACGTGCAGAGCGTCCTGGGCATCATGGACGAGGACTTTCTCTTTGACATGACCGACAAGCTCCTGGGCAGCGACGCCAGGGGCGCCCTGACGAGCCTCGATGAGGTGGTCCGCCAGGGCCGGGACATGGCCGTGTTCGCCGGGGAGCTGGCGGGGCATCTGCGGGCCATCCTGTTGGCCAAGGCCTGCGGCGACTGCGCGGATCTGCTCGCCTGCACGGAGGACCGCATGGCCCGATACGAGAAGCAGGCGTCGAAGCACGCCAACGCCCGCATCCTCTACGCCATGGAACAGCTTATGAAGGTCCAGGGGGACATGCGCTACTTCCCCTCGCCCCGGATGCTTCTGGAGACGGTGCTGGTGCGGATCGCTCAGCCCGTGGACGACAGCAGCGTGGAAGCGCTCGCCGCTCGGCTGGCTCTGGTGGAGGACCGGCTGAAGGATATATCCACGAACGGGCTGCCCGCGGCGGCCCCGGCGGCCAAGGCGCCCCAGGAGGACGCGCCCCCCTGGGAGGACTATCTTCCCGAGCCGCCCCCGGAGGAGGGGTATCTGCCGGAGGAGGCCTACGCCCCGGCCCCAGCCCCAGCGCCCCAGCCAGCGTCGCAACCGCAGCCCCAGCCGCAGCCGGAACCTCAGCCCCCGGCGTCTGCGCCTAAAGCCGAGGCCCCCAAGCCGGCGGCCAAGCCCGCTTCCGGCGGCGAGGCGGACGCCCTGTGGAAGCAGGTCCTTGCGCGGGTGCAGCGGGTCAACGCCCTGGTCCATCGCAGCGCTGCCTTTGGCCAGGCCACGGAGCTCACGGAGGACCAGCTGACCGTTTCCTTTTCGGCCCAGTACGCGGGGAAGCTTCGCATGCTCAACGCCCGCAGCGTGGCGGTCATCCAGGGCGAATTGGACGCCCTTCGGCCCGGGGTGCGGCTGCTCCTGCGGGAGGGCGAGGGCGACAGCGACGTGGCGGACCTGGTAGGCCTGTTCAAGGACAAACTGACCATAACCTGATCTACATACAAAATCTTTCTGTGGAGGTATAGACATATGGCAAAGCACGGCGGATTCCCCATGGGCGGCATGGGCAACATGCAGCAGCTCATGAAGCAGGCCCAGCGGATGCAGGAGAACATGACCCGGAAGCAGGCGGAGCTGAACGCTCAGGAGTTTTCGGCGTCCTCCGGCGGCGGAATGGTGAAGGTCACGGTCAACGGCGCCCGGGAGGTGCTGAGCGTGGAGATCGACCCCCAGTGCGTGGACCCGGACGACATGGAGATGCTCCAGGACCTGGTGCTTTCAGCGGTGAACGGGGCCCTGAAGGAGGCCGCCGCCACCGTGGAGCAGGAGATGGGCAAGCTCACCGGCGGCATGAACATGCCCTTTTGATCCATGGCCATCGAATCCATCGAACGGCTGACGGTGCAGCTGGGCCGGCTCCCGGGCATCGGGCGCAAGACGGCGGCTCGGCTGGCCTATCATATTTTGGGCGTCCCGCCGGAGCAGGCCCAGGAGCTGGCTCAGGCCATCCTGGACGCCCGGACGAAGGTCCACAACTGCCCCGTCTGCGGCACCTACACCGACGGGGAGCTGTGCGAGATCTGTGCCGATCCCCGGCGGCGAACGGACGTGATCTGCGTGGTGTCGGACCCCAAGGACGTGATCGCCATGGAGAAGACCCGGGAGTTCAACGGCCGCTACCACGTGCTCTTCGGCGCCCTGTCCCCCATGGAGGGCATCGGCCCCAAGGACATCAAGATCAACGAGCTGTTGGAGCGCTGCCGGGGCGGCGAGGTGAAGGAGGTCATTCTGGCCACCAACCCGGACGTGGAGGGCGAGGCCACGGCGTCCTATATCGCAAGGCTGTTGAAGCCCCTGGGCGTCACCGCCTCCCGCATCGCCCACGGCATCCCCATCGGCGGGAATTTGGAGTACACCGACGAGGTCACCCTGGCCAAGGCGTTGGAGGGGCGAAGGAATCTGTAATGACGCGGCAGCGCCGCAAAACATCGCTTCGCGCATGGCGTTGGCCGTGCGCGATTTGGTATAACTCGCTTTTCGCGCGAGTCAGCTCTCCGTTCGGTCGCTGGCAAAGGGCGGGCGGAGGTGGTATGCTGAGGGCAACAAAAGCAAGGAGGACAAACCTATGGAAATGGGAAAGGAGATCCGCCGCCTGCGGCAGGATCGGGGCCTCACCCAGGAGGCCCTGGCAGCGGCGCTGAACGTGACCGCCCAGACCGTCAGCAAATGGGAGTGCGGCACCACCGTGCCCGACGTGCAGCTGTTGCCGGAGATCGCCGTGTACTTCGGCGTCAGCATCGACCAGCTCTTCGCCATGACCCCCCAGCAGCAGATGGAGCGCATCGAAAACCGCATCTACGCCCGGGGGCTCTTCGACGAGGCCGAGGAGCGGCAGATCGAGCAGCAGCTGGGGGCATTCGGGGAGGACCCGGCCCTGAAGGGCCAGGCGGAGCTGCTGCTTGCCAAGCTCTACAACAACCAGGCCGAGCAGTATCGGCTGCTGGCGGTGGAGCACGGCAAGGTGGCCGTGGAGGAGACGAAGGGCGACTCCGACGCCGTCAGCGAGCTCACCAACGCCTGGGGCAGCTATATCTCCGACTGGAACGTGCGGAACCATCACGCCCTCATCGCCTGGCTCAGCGACTATTGCGAGAGGAACCCGAGGAATCGGTGCCCGCTCATGTGGCTCCTGGATAACCTGATCGACGATCGGCGGCTCGCCGAGGCGAAGGGGTGGCTCGAAAAGCTGGCGGCCCTGGACGACACCTTCCGCGTGCCCATGTACCGGTACCTGATCGCTCAGGCCGAGGGGAAGGGGGAGACCGAGCAGCGGCTCCGGGAGCTGGAAGGGATGCAGGACCAGGAGTGGTGCTGGGCGCTGACCCTGGGGGATATCTACACCCAGCGGCAGGAATACGACAAGGCCATCGTGTGGTACCGGAAGGGGCAGGACATGCAGCCCGCGCCCAAGTTCATCGACAGCGCCATGAGCGTCGCCCATATCTGCGAGATCCGGGGCGACAAGGCCGGGGCCATCGCTGCGTACAAAGAGGTCCTGCGCATCCAGCGGGAGGACTGGGGCATCGTCAGCGGCGAGGAGCGGGACGAAGTGGAGCGCGCTATCCGGAAGCTGCAATAAGTTGAAACACAAAAAAGGACGCTTTCGCGTCCTTTTTTCATATCTGCGCAGATCAGGCCTGGGGCTCTTCGGGCGCCTCGGGGGCCTCGATGGGCTTCTCGGCGGGGGCCTCCTCGGGCAGGGGCTTGACGATGGGTTCAGGCTCGGGCTCGAGCATGGGCTCCGGCTCTGGCTCCGGCATGGGCGCGGGCTCCGGTGCGGGGACGGGCTCGGGCTCCACGACGGGCATGGCCTGATACTCCTGGAGGGCGTCGCCCTGAGCCTTGCCGTAGCTGAACACCCGGGCCAGGAAGAAGTAGATCAGGGAGATCAGCAGGGCGCCCAGGTTCAAGCTCAGGTTCACCTTCTCCATGGGCAGGGCCAGGCGACGAACGAACTCCGCGGCGATGAAGTAGCCCAGGACGATGCCACCGGCCCAGAAGACGATGTGCAGGATGCCCAGCAGCCGCAGCCGCCGCACGTTCCCGGTGGTGAAGGGGGTGTCCTCCTTCTTGATGTGCTTGAACAGCTTTCCGGCCACCAGCAGCAGCACGTAGGTGGCGGCCAGGGCCAGCACGGCCGCGCCCAGAAGCATGAGGATGGCCAGCTTGGCGTCCCTGAGATCCAGCGTTAGCACCCCGTTCTGAACGAGGCCGCCGATGTCGGGCACCTTGTCGATGCCCAGCTGGCCCAGGTTCAGATCCTTCATCTCCAGCACCAGCTTGCCGTCCTTCACGGCCTCCAGGGGCAGGTCGTTCTCGTTGACCACGGCCAGGACCACCAGGGCGGCGATCAGGACCACGGCGGCGATGATGAGCAGGATGCGCAGGATCTTCAGCACGACGAAGCCGACGGCAGCGCCATTTTGGACCTTCTTCAGTTTCTTTTCCATGTTCACTATCTCCTTTGTCTATTGTTCGTTCAGCCGCCGATACAGCGCCAAAAGCTGTGCTGGCGTCAGGGCTTCGCCCCGCAGGTTCTCGGCAAGGCCCATGTCCTTCAGGACGCCCCTGAGGTCCGGGGTCCCGGTGAGATTATTATACAGCGTCTTGCGGCGCATGCGCAAGCACGCAGCGGCAAATTTCAGGAGGGATTTGGGCGACTCCTGAGGCGCGTCGGGCCGGGCCGTCAGCCGGACCAAGGCGCTGGTCACTGTGGGGGGCGGCACATAGGCCCCTGGCGGCACCTCGCCCAGGAGCGCGGCCTCGTAGTAGAGCTGGGAGACCATGGCCACGGGGCCGTAATTCTTCTGGGCAGGCTTGGCAAAAAACCGGTCCGCCGCCTCCTTCTGGACCATGAGCAGCATCCCCGCGGGGCGCATGGCGAGCAGCATGGTCACGATGTCCGCCGTGATGCAGTAGGGCAGGTTCCCCGCGGCCACGAAGTCGGCGGGCAAAAAGCCGTAGTCCGTCTTCAGGCAGTCCCCATGGATCAGGGTCAGGCGCTCATGGGGCAAATCCCGCTGAAGGAAGTCGAAGAGCCGCCCATCCTTCTCCACCGCATAGACCCGGGCGCCCGCGTCCAGCAGTTGCTCCGTCAGCCCCCCCAAGCCCGGGCCGATCTCCAGCACCGTCCGGCCCGCCAGGGGCAGCGCCGTGGCGAGGCGGCGGAGCACCCCCTCGTCCACGCAGAAGTTTTGGCCCAGGTTCTTGTTGGGCAGCAGCTCCTCCCGGGCCAGGACCTGCTCCACAAAGGCTTTCGTCGCTCTCATGGCAGCATCATATCATCCTTTATCCGTGTATGCAAGGCTTGGCGCGCCCCTAAAAGCTGTCCCAGTGGAGCACCAGAACGGTGTTCACGACGAGGACGATCAGAACGAATAAGATCGCGAAGATCAGAGGAGAAAATACAAAGACCTTGACCGTGTCCCATATGTCCCTCCACCGCGCCTTCCAGGGCTTCTTCGGCGCCCGATGCCGCTTGCGGCGGCCGTCGTCGGTGCAATAGCGGATGACGGGGTGTTCATAGAGCTCCAGCCGCCCGAACTTCAGCACGAACACCGGCGCCAGGGGCACCCCCAGGCACAGCCACACCGCCGCCCCGCCCATGGTCAGCCCGTGATAGTCGAACCCGTTGAGGATAAAGGCCAGGATCACGGGCAGGAACACCACCACGCAGGGCACCAGCACCATGAGGAGCAGCCGCAGGGGCGTGGTGAAGCGAAGGTCCACCGCCCTGTCCCGCCCCTCAATGGGCAGATAGAAGGTTGGCGGCGACACGGTCGTTCGGGTGTCGTCAGAGGTGAAGATGCGGCGGGGCAGGGCTTCCCGGCCCATGCCGCCGTACGCGTTGTGGTAAGCGGTGAACAGCACGAACAGCAGGAAGATGGCCAGCACCCCCGCCACCAGCAGGCAGGCCATCTGCTCCGCATAAAAGAGCCGCATGATCCCGTAGACCAGGGCCGGGAAGCCGATGCTGCTCAGGATGGGTTTGATCCACCAGGGCGCCATGTGCCGCTGCCGCTTCTCCCGGACGGCCACCTTCCCCGTCTGCCCGTTGACGGCGGCCAGGGTGTCCCCGGAGCGCAGGTAGTAGGCGGGCAGCACGGCGCTGAGGGCCACCATGTTCCCGGCGTCGGCGTCCACGTGGACGCCCCGGGTCTCCATGACCTTGGCGGCGAAGGGCCGATACCGGGAAGCGATCTCGCCGCTCACCCGGGCCGCAGTCTCCTTTTCGTCCGTGTCCCGGACCTTGACCCGCTGGCCCGCCAGATAGGAGAAGTCGAACTCCTTCACGTCCGCCAGGTCGTAGGGCTCCATGCCGTCCAGCAGCAGGTTATCGAGCTGCTTGGAGGTGTTCACAAAGCTGCCGTCCCAGAAGCCCCGGCAGGGGAAGGACTTGCTTTCCTGGCGGGAGATGGTGCAGCTTACGGGCCCCTTCACCAGCTCATAGGGCAGGTAGAAGCCCTTCATCCCGTCCAGATGCTTTTGAATGTCTCGGGCCTCGGACCGGCCCCGGTGCTTCCGGCACCAGGCCAGCAGGTTCGCCCTGGCCTGGTCCTCGGTGATCTGAAAGGGGATCAGTATCTCCGGGAAGCCCTCCACCCCCAGGTACGCCCGCCGCACCAGGCTCCGGCCGCAGAAGGCGCAGTGGGTCAGGGCCTCCCCCTCGGGGAAGACGACCTGGGCCCCGCAGCCCGTGCACCGGGCGGTCTCCAGGGGGAATGCCTGGCGCTCGGCCTGCAGCCGTTCCCGATGGGCCCGACGAAAGCCCTGCTTCTCCGCCAGAGGCTCCCGGATGCCGGTCTCGCCGCCGCAATAGGCGCAGCGATAGACCTGCCCGGCGATGTCGAACCGGGCCGGGGCGCCGCAGCTGGCGCAGTAGAGGTTGAGGGGCTCGTAGGACTGGCTCATAGGTCATCTCCGGAACGCGAAGACGCCGATGATCACGCTCAGCACGGCGGCGCCCAGAATGAAAAACTTGCCGATGCGCTTCATGCCGTCGCCCAGCTCTCCGTCGTCCTCCGTCATGTGCAGATGCTTGGGTTCATGGGGATCGAACCACAGGCGGACCATGGACCCCTCGGGGTGTTCCTCGGGCTTGAGCTCCTCCTTGGATTGGATCTCCGCTTCGGCCCCGTTGACGGGGAAGCTGAGGAGGGGAAAATAGCCCTTCCGGGTCCGATACCGGCCGTCGGACACGGTCTTGACCTTGTAGCGGACGATCAGCGCCTCCGCCTGCTCGGTCTCCCGCTCCAGCTTCCGCCGGAACCAGAGGTTCCGAAGGACGCCGTAGATCAGGGCCACCCAGCCGCACAGGGAGAGGCCCAAAAACAGCTCTATCACCTTTATCCAGTCGATCATATCCCATCCTCCTTCGCATCGTTCTCCCTTCGCAACGCTGCCATCCGCCCATAGGCCGCCCGGTGGCCCTCCGATTCCGCATAGAACGCGGTCATATCCGGACAGGGGAAGATGTCGCACCGACCGCAGCAGTCGATGCCTCTGCTCCGGCAGCAGGCGATGGGCATACAAGGGTCCCCCTCGGGCCACTGGCTATGGCGGCAGTCGGGGCACTTGCCGGACAGATAGTCCGGGCAGAGGGTGCAGTCCACGCCGCAGTAGGCCATGTGCGTCAGGTCCATTCCATAAGCCCCCTTATTATTTCAGACACTTCAAAAACGCCTCGGGCAGGGGCTCCGCCCCCGTGTACCAGGCGAACCCCGGCACCTCGGCCCGCTCCGCGTTCAGCCGCACCACCTGCATATGCCACACCACATGGGTGAAGATGTGCTGCCGGTGCACGATCTCCCAGGCCCCCAGGGGCCGGACCCCCAGCTCCGTCAGGGCCGCGCCGATCTCCTCCCGATTCAGATGCCCCGGCCGGTTGGGCAGCTCGTAGAGCCCCGACAGCAGCCCCTTGGGGGGCCGGCGGCGGATGAGGAAGCTGTCGCCGCTCCTCACGGCGAACACGGTCAGCTCCTCCTGCCGCTTCGTTCGCTTCTCGCCCCGGTTGGGGTAGTCCCCCTGGGTGCCGTGGGCAAAGGCCCCGCAGAAACCCGACAGGGGGCAGCCGTCGCATTGGGGTGATTTGGGCAGGCAGACGAGGGACCCCAGGTCCATGAACGCCTGGTTCAGATCCCCGGGCCGGTCGCCCATGCGGCTCTGCAGATACCCGGTCCACCGGTCCCGGATCCGCTGGTCCGTCACGTTCCCGTCGTCCTCCAGGAGCCGAGCCATGACCCGCAGCACGTTCCCGTCCACGGCGGGCGCCCGCTCTCCGAAGGCGATGGACGCGATGGCTCCGGCGGTGTAGGGGCCCACGCCGGGCAGCTGTACCAGCTCCGCCGCGGTCCGGGGGAAGGCGCCGCCGTGCTCGCTCACCACGGCCTGGGCGCACTTCTTCAAATTCCGGGCCCGGGAATAGTACCCGAGGCCCTCCCACAGCTTCAAGAGCCGCTCCTCGTCGCAGGCGGCCAGGGTGTCCACCGTGGGGAGCTCTGCCATGAACCGGCTGTAATAGGGGATCACCGCCGCTGCCCGGGTCTGCTGGAGCATGATCTCCGACACCAAAACGGCGTAGGCGTCCCCCACCCCCCGCCAGGGCAGGGTGCGCTTGTGCCGGTCATACCATTGGAGCAGGGCATCCGTAAATTCCATGAAAGCAGTATACCATATCCGCAGCGAATGTGCTATACTGTACCTATCATAAATGAAGAAGGTGCGAAACATGGATTTTGAATCGATCACCAAGGCGGCCCGGGAGGCCATGGACATACTGCTGCAGGCGGCCAAGCCCAAGCCCGGCCAGCTCATGGTCCTGGGCTGCTCCACCAGCGAGACCGTGGGCAGCCGCATCGGCTCCAACTCCAGCGCCGACGCCGCCCAGGCCATCTTGAAGGGCGTCCTGCCCGCAGTGAAGGAAGCGGGGCTCATTTTGGCCGTCCAGGGCTGCGAGCACATCAACCGCTCGTTGTGCCTGGAGCGGGCCGACGCGGAGAAGCTGGGCCTCGTTGAGGTGTGGGTACGCCCCCACGCCCATGCCGGCGGCGCCTGCGTCACGGCCTACTACGACCAGTGCCAGGACCCCGTCATGGTGGAGGGCCTGCAGTCGAAGGCCACGTTGGGCATGGACATCGGCGACACCCTCATCGGCATGCACATGCGGCCCGTGGTGGTGCCGATCCACTCCCCCCTCCGCAAGATCGGCGAAGCGAACCTGGTCCTGGCCTTCTCCCGGCCTCGGTACGTAGGCGGGCCCCGAGCCCAATACGTCCAGCAAACCCGGTAATGACCGACGAACACAGGAAAGGGGCTGTCTCTTGCTGAGGCAGCCCCTTTAATTTAAATACAGTCGATGAACGTCATGCTCTTGACAGCTCCATAAATATTTGATAAAATATAATAGATTCAAATGTAACGAGGGGGTGCTGTATGGAGCATGACGATCATGGGACAATGAGGCTCAAAGACCAGCTTTGCTTTCCGCTGTATGCCGCCGCCCGAAACGTAACGAATCTGTACACGCCGTATTTGAAGCCGCTGGGGCTGACCTATACGCAGTATATCGTCTTTCTGGTGCTGTGGGAAAAGGACGGGATCCCGGTCGGAGAGCTTTGCGAAACGCTGATGCTGGATAACGGGACGATCTCTCCCCTGCTCAAGAAGATGCAGCAGGCGGGGTATATCGAACGGACCCGAAGCGAACGGGACGACCGCGTGGTCGTGATCACGCTGACGGAATCGGGCAAAGCATTGCGGGAACAGGCGAAGGACGTGCCGAAAAAGGTTGCGAGCTGCCTTGCGCTGCCGCCGGAGAAGGCGCAGGCGCTGTATGCGCTGCTGTATGAACTCTTGGACAATCAAGAACAGAAGGGAAAGGAGCAAAACAATGAAAACGGTCTATGATTTCACGGTGAAGGACAGAAAAGGGAACGACGTAAACCTTTCCGAATACAAAGGTAAGGTGCTGTTGATCGTCAACACAGCGACCGGCTGCGGCTTTACGCCGCATTACGATCCCCTTGAAGCCATGTATAAGGAATTCAAGGATAAGGGCTTTGAGATCCTCGATTTTCCCTGCAACCAGTTTGCCAATCAGGCGCCCGGCAGCGAGGACGAGATCCATTCGTTCTGCACGTTGAAGTTCGGCGCGGATTTCCCGCAATTCAAGAAAATCGACGTCAACGGCGAGGGGGCCGATCCCTTGTTCGCATTCCTTGCGACGGAAAAGCCGTTTGAGGGCTTCGGCAAGGGCATCAAAAACGCCATGCTGGAAAAGTATGCAAAGATGAACAACAAGCAGTTCGGCGACAAAGCGTACATCAAGTGGAATTTTACGAAGTTCCTGGCGGATCGCGAAGGCAAGATCATCGCGCGCTTTGAACCGACCGTCGATATGGAAGAAGTCAGGAAAGCTGTCGAAGCGGCGCTGTGAGGGATCGGTATGAAGGATATTTCGGAAGATGCCGCCATCAGGGAAAGAACGATCGTCAAAACGAGCGTCATCGGGATCGTTACAAACCTGCTGCTGGTAGGCTTCAAAGCATTCGTCGGACTGATGTCCAACTCGATCGCCATCATCCTTGACGCAGTCAATAACCTTTCCGATGCGCTTTCGTCGGTGGTCACGATCATCGGCGCGAAGTTAGGTGCAAAACAGCCGGACAAGAAGCATCCGCTGGGCTACGGAAGGATCGAGTATTTAAGCTCCATGATCGTCGCCGCGCTGGTGCTGTACGCGGGCATCACGTCGCTGGTGGAATCGATCAAAAAGATCATTCATCCGGAAGCCGCGGACTACAGCACGATCACGCTGGTTATCCTTTCCGTGGCGATCGCCGTGAAGCTGATCCTAGGTCTGTATGTGAAAAAACAGGGCAAAGCAGTCAACTCCGGCGCGCTCATCGCATCCGGTTCGGACGCCATGTTCGACGCGATCCTGTCCGCTTCGGTGCTTGCCTCGGCGATCATCTACCTAATTTGGAACGTTTCACTGGAAGCCTACGTGGGCGTCGTGATTGCGGGATTCATCATCAAGGCGGGCATCGAGATGATGATCGAAACGCTGAACGACATCATCGGCAAGCGTGAGGATGCGGAAACTATCCAAGAACTCAAACAGATCATATGCGAAGAGGAAAAGGTCCTCGGCGCGTATGACGTGACCCTGTTCAATTACGGACCGAACAAGAACTACGGCTCCGTACACGTCGAGCTTCCCGATACGCTGACCGTGGAAGAGGTCGACCGTATCACGCGGCGCATCCAAACCAACGTTTTTCATAAAACCGGCGTCATCCTGACCGGCATTGGCATCTATTCCTACAACACATCGAACGATGAAGCGGCACAGATGCGCAACAGCATCCAGCAAACCGTTCTGTCGCACGAATGGGCATTGCAGATGCACGGCTTCTATGCCGATACGGAGCAGAAAACCCTTCGCTTCGACGTCGTGATGAGCTTTGACGTCGATCGGAAGGAAGCGTTGGAAACGCTGCACAAAGAAATCCACGGGTCGTATCCGGAGTATGAAATCCTGATCGTACCGGATGTGGACGTTGCGGACTGATTCAAAAGAAAGCGATCCTTTAAGGCTTTTTGACAAGCAGACGCCCCCTTTGCGAAAAGGGGGCGTTTTGGCGGTGATAAAAGGGGAGGGATCAGCTCACCAGGTCGTAGATGGTCTTGATGAACAGCAGCACGATCATGACCGCCATGACGGGGCGGACGAACTTGGACCCGTTCTTGATGGCCAAACTGGAGCCCACGTAGTTGCCGGTCATGGTGCAGAGGATGCCGGGGATCGCCAGCTTCCAGAGGACCACGCCCCCTAAGATGAAGGTGGCGAGGGCGCCCACGTTGGAAGCCATGTTCATGACCTTGGAGTCGGCGGAGGCCTCCGTGAGCCCCAGGCCCAGGGCGGCGGACAGGGCCATGATGTAGAAGGTCCCGGCCCCGGGGCCGAAGAACCCGTCGTACACGCCCACACCGCCCCCGCAGAGGAAGGCGATCACGGCGGTCTTGGTGGGCGGAAACTGCTTCTCCCGGCCCTCATGGCCGAAGTTTCGGTTCAGGGCCAGGAAGAGGGCGGAGGCGGGCAGCAGCACCATGAGCACGTACCGCATGAACCCGTCGTCCAACAGCAGGGCGATCCGCGCCCCCAGCATGGCCCCCAGCACGGCCCCGGCGGCGGCAAAGAGGGACACGAACCAGCGGATGCGGCCGCTCTTCCCGTACCGGTAGACGCTGACGGCGGTGCCCATGGACATGCACATCTTGTTGGTGCCCAAAGCAAAGTGGGTGGGTAGCCCCGCCAGCAGGAAGGCGGGCAGGCTGATGGTGCCGCCGCCGCCTGCGATGGCGTCGCACATCCCCGCCAGGAACAGCAACGGGCACACGATCAACAGTTGTTTGACAAATTCAGACATGGTTTTTCCCCCATAGGGGAAGCATACACCAGCGGCCGCGCCCTGTCAACGATGGATCAAAAGTCTCTTATTACGAGACTACTGAAGGATTTTAACCGCGCTCCACGAGATTTTTTTGGAAAATGCACCTAAAATTGCAAAATAAGGCTTGACGGGAGCGAAGAACGGTGGTAGAATGCCAACCATCAAAAATATATTGTATACCATTCCAGAGGAAAGGAGAACGGAGCCCGTGAAGATCATCCACGCCATCGTTATTGTACGAATCAGCGGCCTGCTGCTTAGCGGGGGGCTGCCGTTCGCATACGCATAAAGGCGTGTTTCGAAAGCAACGGCGGCCCTGGTGAAAAAGGGGCCGCCTTTTTATATGTATAAAACCCAAGGAGGAAAAACACATGAAACGCACTATGAAGAAGGTCGTCGCCGTCGCATTGGCGGTAGTATTCGTTATGAGCTTTGCGGTCGCTGCCGTGGCAGCCTCCGATACCATCAAGGTCGGCGTGCTGGCGCCCCTGACCGGCGGCGTGGCCGAGTACGGCAACGCGGTCAACAACGGCGTCGTGATGTTCGTGGAGGAGCTGAACGCCAAGGGCGGCATCAACGGCAAGCAGGTGGAGCTGGTCATCTACGACGAGGAGGGCGATCCTGTCAAGGCCGTTACGGGCTATAACTACCTGATGGATCAGGAAGTCGTGGCCATCATCGGCGACGTGACCACCGCGCCCACTGTGGCGGTGGTGGCCGAAAGCCAGGCTGACGGCACGCCTATGATCACCGCTTCCGCCACGGCCAAGTCCGTCACCTGTCAGCTGAACGACGATGGGACCGTGGCCGCCGTCTATGACAACATGTTCCGTTCCTGCTTCATCGACCCCTTCCAGGGCAGCAAGATGGCCGCCTTCGCCAAGGAGCAGCTGAGCGCCAAGACCGCCGCCGTCCTCTATAACGTGGGCTCCGACTACTCCGCAGGCTGCGCCGCCTCCTTCCAGGAGACCGCCCAGGAGCAGGGCCTCGAGGTGGTGGCCGTGGAGAGCTACGCCGACGGCGCCGTGGACTTCCAGTCCCAGCTCACCAACATCGCCGCCAAGGCGCCCGACGTGCTGTTCGTGCCCGACTACTACTCCGTGGTGGCCCTGGTGGCCCAGCAGGCCTACGCCGCCGGCGTGAAGGCCACCATGCTGGGTGCTGACGGCTGGGATTCCGTGCTGGACGTGGTCACCGATCCCGCCCTGCTGGAGGGTGCCTACTACTGCTCCGGCTACTCCGTGGAGGACACTCGGGACGCGGTCCAGACTTTCGTAAAGAACTATCAGGAAAAGTACGGCGCCACCCCCAACATGTTCGCCGCCCAGGGCTATGATGCCGCCATGATCATGTGCGCCGCCATCGAGAAGGCGGAGGCCTCCGGCGCTAAGGCCGGCAGCGACGACTATCGCGAGGCCATCATCGCCGCCATGAAGGCCACCGACATGGACTGCGTCACCGGCCACGTGACCTACGACCAGTACAACAATCCCGAGAAGAGCGCCGCCATCATCACCATCACCGCCGGCGCCGCCAAGTTCTGGGGCAACTACTAAGGCATTCAGCCTGTAGAAACCTGCGGTTTCAACAGGCTGGGCTCCGCCTTCGCTTCCAGCCCCCGCCTACACACCTCCGGTTTACCGGGCGGCGGGGGCTGCAGGTGTGTGAGATTCACACGCGCTATGTCGTGCCGAATTCGCGCTAATGCGCGCATTCGCCTTGAATCTCACGGATTTACAGCCGCGCGTTCTTCAGTAGTCGCTTGAGTGCGCGCGGCTACACCGCGCTTGCGGGACTAACACTACTTTCAAAAGGAAGGCAGATCGCTTCGGGCGATCTGATGGGACGAAGAAATGCTCTTTCTATCCCAATGCATCAACGGTCTGCAGCTGGGCAGCATCTACGCCCTGGTGGCCCTGGGGTACAGCATGGTGTATGGCATCATCCGCCTGCTGAACTTCGCTCACGGGGACGTGATCATGATCGGCGCCTATATCGCTTTGCTCACCATCGGCGCGGGGGTCCACCCCGCACTGGCGGTGGCTGTGACCATTTTGGGCTGCGTGATGGTGAGTGTGCTCATCGAGAAGGTGGCCTACCGACCCCTCAGGTCCGCGCCGCGTATTTCGCTCCTCATTACGGCCATCGGTGTGTCGTTGCTCCTTCAAAACCTGGTGCAGCTGTTCTTCACGGCCAACACCCGGGCCTACCCCAGCACCGCCATCATCCCCGCCAAGGCCTTCGATCTGGGCGGGCTCTCCCTGAGCCTCTCCACCCTGGTGACGATCTTCGTCTCCGTGGGCGCCATGGTGGGGCTCCATCTGCTGATTCAGAAGACCCGCATGGGCAAGGCCATGCGGGCCGTTTCCGAGGATACCGGCGCGGCCCAGCTCATGGGCATCGACATCAACAAGGTCATCTCCATCACCTTCGCCATCGGCTCGGCCCTGGCGGGCGTGGGCTCCGTGCTCTACTGCTGCCGCTACTCCGTGGCGAACCCCACCATGGGCTCGCTCCTGGGCCTCAAGGCCTTCGTGGCGGCGGTGCTGGGGGGCATCGGCTCCATCCCCGGCGCGGTGGTGGGCGGCTTTGCCATCGGGTTTGCGGAGGTGCTGGTCACCGCCCTGGGCTTCTCCGCCTGGACGGACGCCGTGGTGTTCGCCATCCTCATTTTGGTGTTGCTGATCAAGCCCTCGGGCCTCTTAGGCAAGGGCGTGGCAGAGAAGGTGTGAGGTGGCTATGGACAAGACCATGCGCGGTTACCGACAGATCCCTGTCTGGCTGAAGTATCTCATCAACGCCGTGTTGCTGTGCGCCCTGCTGGTGCTGGGCAACCACATCGTCACCTCGGGCGCGGTGAACCGGGCCCAGAAGGCCGTCATCCTGCAGATCGGCATCTATATCCTACTGGCTGTGTCCCTGAACGTGGCCACCGGGTATCTGGGGCAGCTGCCCCTGGGCCACGCCGGGTTCATGGCCGTGGGCGCCTACGCGGCGGCCCTCCTCTGGAAGGCCCTGCCCAAGACCCCCTGGGCGGTGATCCTGGGCCTTCTCCTGGGCGGCGCGGTGGCGGCCATCTTCGGCGTCGTCATCGGCGTGCCGGCCCTGCGGCTCAAGGGCGACTACCTGGCCATCATCACCCTGGGCTTTGGGGAGATCATCCGGGTGCTCATCATCAACCTGCCGGGGCTCACCGGCGGCACACCGGGCCTCATGAGCATCCCCAAGCACTCCACTTTCCTGGTGGTGTACATCACGGTCATCCTCTCCTGCGCCCTCATCCACACCCTGATGAAATCCCGCCATGGCCGGGCCATCCTGGCCATCCGGGAGAATGAGATCGCCGCCGAATCCAGCGGCGTCAACACCACCTTCTACAAGGTCCTGGCCTTCACGGTCTCCGCCTTCTTCGCGGGGGTGGCCGGGGCCCTGTACGCCGGGTACACGGGCATCCTGACGCCGGGCAACTTCACCTTCATGACCAGTATCAACATCCTGGTCATGGTGGTGCTGGGCGGCCTCGGGTCCATGGCCGGGTCCATCATCGCCGCCGCCATCCTGACGTACCTGCCTCTGGCCCTCCAGAGCTTCAGCAAGTACCGCATGGTGATCTACGCCCTGCTGCTGATCGTGGTCATGATCTTCAAGCCCTCGGGCCTGCTGGGGCGGTACGACTTCTCCCTGAGCCGGATCCTGGAGAAAGCCATCAACGGCCGGCTCTTCGTGAAGAAGCAGCGAAAGGCAGGTGAGGAACATGCCTAAGTTCGCACGGAATAGGGATAGAATGGACGGCAAGATGGTCCCCCTGGACGGCCTGGGCATCATCCCCGAGCGCGACGCGGGCAGCCCGCCCATCCTGGACATCCGGCACCTGTGTGTGGACTTCGGGGGCCTCAGGGCTGTGGACGACTTCACGCTCCTCATCGGCCGCACGGAGATCGCGGGCCTCATCGGCCCCAACGGCGCCGGCAAGACCACGGTGTTCAACCTGTTGACCAACGTCTACAAGCCCACCCAGGGCCGCATCCTCCTGAACGGCCAGGACACCCGGGGTAAGAGCATGCACGAACTGAACCGCCTGGGCATCGCCCGGACCTTCCAGAACATCCGCCTCTTCTCCGGCATGACCGTGGAGGACAACGTGAAGGTGGGCATGAGCCACGGGTACAATGACGGCGTGTTCACCGACATGTTCCGCCTCCCCGGCTGGTGGCGGACGGAGCGGCGGCAGCACGTGCGGGCCCTGGAGCTTCTCGACCTCTTCAACCTGACCGACAAGGCCGACGCCCTGGCCGGGAACCTGCCCTACGGGGACCAGCGGCGGCTGGAGATCGTGCGGGCGTTGGCGTCGGAGCCCAAGCTCCTGCTCCTGGACGAGCCGGCGGCGGGCATGAACCCCTCCGAGACCCACGAGCTCATGGACAACATCCGTATGCTCCGGGACCAGTTCGACATCGCCATCATGCTCATCGAGCACGACATGAACCTGGTCATGGGCATCTGTGAGGGCATCGCCGTGCTGAACTACGGCAAGATCATCGCCAAGGGCACGCCCAAGGAGATTCAGTCGAATCCCGTGGTCATCGAGGCGTACCTGGGAGAGGAGGCCGCCAAATGATGCTGGAAGTCACCAACCTGAACGTCTATTACGACAACATCCGCGCCCTGAAGGACGTGTCCTTCTCCGTGGAGGAGGGGGAGATCATGACCCTTATCGGGGCCAACGGCGCGGGCAAGACCACCACGCTGCTGACCCTTTCCGGCCTCAAGAAGCCCCAGAGCGGCACCATCCAGTTTCTGGGCAAGGACATCACCAAAACCTCGCCCCAGAGCCGGGTGGCCATGGGCATCTCCCAGTCTCCCGAGGGGCGGCGGGTATTCCCGGGGCTGACGGTTTTGGAAAACCTGGAGATGGGGGCGTATCTCAGAAAGGACGACTTCTCCGGCGACATGGAGAAGGTGTTCTCCTACTTCCCCCGGCTGAAGGAGCGCAAGAAGCAGGTGGCCGGGACCCTTTCCGGTGGAGAACAGCAGATGCTGGCCATGGGTCGGGCCCTCATGAGCCGGCCCAAGCTGATGCTCCTGGACGAGCCGTCCATGGGCCTTTCGCCCCTGCTGGTGACGGAGATCTTCGCCATCATCCAGCGGCTCCACGAAGCCGGCACCACCATCCTCCTGGTGGAGCAGAACGCCGCCCTGGCCCTGAAGCTGGCCCACCGGGCCGCCGTCATGGAGACCGGCCGCATCGTCCTCTCGGGCACCGGCGAGGAATTGAGCAAGAGCCCCGAGGTGCAGAAGGCGTATTTGGGGGGCTGAGTTTTGCTTGTGTTCCTTTTTTCTCTTCGGTGAAGAGGAAAAAGGAACCGAAAAAAGAGAAGCACTATTGACAAAAGGGGATTCCGTTGGAATCCTCTTTTTTGCTATGGACGGGGGTATCGTTCATCTGCTACAATAGCTTTACTGATTTACAGAAAGGAACCGAACATGATCGATCAAAAGTATGTGGAGTTTGCGGTGGAGAAGACCATGGAGCTGCTCAGTATCGACAGCCCCTCGGGGTACACGGATGCGGCGGCAGAGGCCTGTCTCGCTGCGTTTAGGGCCCTGGGCTGCGAGGCCTGGCGGACCGGCAAGGGCGGCGTGGTGGCGGATCTGGGCGGCGCGGACGAGGACGACGGGCTGTGGCTGGAAGCGCACCTCGATACCCTGGGCGGCATGGTCAGTGAGATCAAGGGCAACGGGCGGCTGCGCATCTCGCCCCTGGGCGGCCTGAATCCCAACAACGCTGAGGCGGAAAACTGCCGCATCGTCACCAAGTTCAACGGCGTCTACGAGGGCACGCTGCAGCTCGATAACGCGTCCATCCACGTGAACAGGGACTACAGCGACACCGTCCGCAAGTTCTCCTGCATGGAGGTGGTCCTGGACGAGGACGTGAAGACCGCCGACGACACGAAGAAGCTGGGCATCTCGGCGGGCGACATCGTCTGCTTCGACCCTCGGTCCCGCATCACCGAGAAGGGCTACATCAAGAGCCGTTACCTGGACGACAAGCTCAGCGTGGGCATTTTGTTGGGCCTTGCCAAGTACCTCCACGATGAGGGGATCACCCCCAAGCGGAAGGTCTACGCCCACGTGACCGTCTACGAGGAGGTGGGCCATGGCGGCTCCGCCTCCGTGCCCGCGGGCGTCACCGAGGCCATCTCCGTGGACATGGGCTGCGTGGGCGACGGCCTCTCCTGTACGGAGAAGCAGGTGTCCATCTGCGCCAAGGACAGCGGCGGCCCCTATTCCTACGACGTGGTGAAGAAGCTCATCGCCGCGGCCCAACGGGAAGGCGCGGACTACGCTGTGGACGTGTACCCCCGCTACGGGTCCGACGTGGAGGCCACCCTCCGGGCGGGTTACGACATCCGCCACGGCCTCATCGGCGCCGGGGTCTACGCCTCCCACGGCTACGAGCGCAGCCACAAGGACGGCGTGAAGAACACATTGCTGGTGCTGAAGGGGTATCTGGAGGTGTAAAACGCACCGTTTTTGCCAGGGATAAGCTGATCCTTATCCGCAACCGTTTCAAGAGAGCTCCCCGCACAAGGGAGCTCTTTTGGCAGAACACGCTAAGCATATATACGCAACCCGTTGGGCTCAATGGCCGACTGTCGGGTCCCAATAGGGCGTGGGCGTCTTCCGTTGGTAGGGCGTGGGCGTCACCCGGGGCCTAGGAGTCCTTCGCCGGCGGTATGGCGTGGGGGTCGGTGTCGGTGTGGGGGTCGGTGTCGGTGTGGGTGTAGGCGTCGGCGTGGGTGTAGGCGTCGGCGTGGGTGTAGGCGTCGGCGTGGGTGTAGGCGTCGGCGTGGGTGTAGGCGTAGGTGTGGGAGTTGGTGTAGGCGTCGGCGTTGGTGTGGGTGTAGGCGTCGGCGTGGGTGTAGGCGTAGGTGTGGGAGTTGGTGTAGGTGTCGGCGTTGGTGTGGGTGTAGGCGTCGGCGTGGGTGTAGGCGTAGGTGTGGGAGTTGGTGTAGGTGTCGGTGTATGCGTCGGCGTGGGTGTAGGCGTCGGGCTGGACGTTGGCGCGGCCGTGGTTGTGTCGGCAGGAAGGATCAGCAGCAGGGCTTCCGGGCGGAGCTCAAAAAGCTCATTCGTGTGTTCCCAGAACAGCAGTGCCCAGATCCGGTGAGCCCCCAGCTCCTCCAGTGTCAGCGTCGCAGTGGCCTGTTGGATATTCCCTTTTTGGACGGTCGGTCCCAGGGCATCCCATTCCAAGCTTGTGTATGCGTCCAGCTGTACGCTCTTTCGATAGTCGCCGACAAGCTCCTCCGGCACAGGCTGCAGCGTATATTGCAGAGGGTAGCCTACATCATGGGATCGGATCTGCACTCGGGCGGAGGTGGCCGTCAGGGACAGGATCCGAAGCCGCAACCCGGCCTTGGGCAGGAGCAGACCGGAGAACAGGAGCCCCGCCATGAGCGTGGTGAGCAGGGTGAGCTTCGCCACAGCACCGGTGGCGCCCTCTCGCGCCTGGTGTCGGATCATACCCTCATGTTCGCTGTTGAACTCCGGGTATATGTCGTGATATTCCTCTTTTCCCGAATACTCCTTCATATACTTCCTGTCAGCCGACCCATGGATGGAATCAATCCGCCTTCATGGCTGGCGCAGCGCCCCTTATTCGCCCTTCCAAACAGTGATCTGAGGATAGGGGATGCCGATGCTATGCTTGGCAAAAAGAAGCCTGAGCTCCCGGTTGAGCCGCCGCCGGGCGACGAACACGTTCTGTTCCCGACAGGCCACGGTGAAGCGCAGGACCACGGCGGAATCCGCCAGATCCTCCACGCCCATGTAGTCCGGCACATCCGCGAACACGTCCTGGTTTCGCTCGTATATCTCGGGCAGCGCTTCCGTTAGGATGGCCTCCACACGGGGGATGTCCTCCTCATAGGAGATGCCGATCTCGGACACGGCCAACGACAGAGCTTTAGACCGGTTCTGGAAGTTGCGGATGTCGGAGTTGTTCACCACCTTGTAGTTGCCGCCCAGATCCACCACCGTGGTGGTCCGAACGCCGATGCGTTTGACCGTACCGCGAAAGTCGTCCAGGATGATGATGTCCCCCACGTTGTATTGGCCCTCCAGCACGATGAACAGACCCGAGATCACGTCCTCGATGAGCCGCTGAGCGGCAAAGCCGACGATCAGGGTGACGATGCCCAGGCTGGCAAAGGCGGCAGTGGGGTCGAGCCCCAGGATGGTCAACGCCCAGACGATGCCTAAAATCACGGCCAGATAGGTGATGATGCTGCCCACGAGCTCGTTCACGGTCCGGGTCCGGGCACTCCGACTGAAGAGCTTCAGCAATAGGCGCAGAATCCGGCAGACCAAATAGATGAGGCAGAGGACGCCTACGGCCGCCAGGAGCTTGGCGGCGGTCAGCTCGTAGTCGACAGTGCTTCGGGTGTAGAGAGCGGAGAACTCCGCGCGCAGGTCCGCACTGATGGGACCGAGATAGTCGGTCTGACCGGCAAAGATAACAAACCCCAGGAGCAGCAGGGCCACGAAAAAGCCCACGATCCCGGAGCTACGGCTGCTTTTTTTCTTGCTCATGTATAGATCTCCTTTCGGTAGGGCCTGGAAGCGGTGTGCCTGGATCAGGGTTGAATTTTATACTTCTGCAGGGTGGCCTTCATAGGATTAAGTATACCGACTTGCTCCCTGCGGCGCAAGCCATTTTCTGTCCGTTTTCCAAAAAAGAGGAGCGGCGGGAGATGTCCCGCCGCCCCGTGTACTTTGTTCCTTAGAAGATGGGCACCACGGCGCCCTGGTAGGTCTTGTTGATGAAGTCCTTCACCTCGGGGCTGGTCAGGGCCTTGAACAGGGCCTGGATGGCATCGTCCTTCTCACGGCCTTCCTTCACGCAGAGGACGTTGGCGTAGGTCTGGGCGCCGGAGCCGGAGGCGTCCTCCACAGCGAGGGCGTCCTTGCCCGCGTTGAGGCCGGCCTGCAGGGCGTAGTTGCCGTTGATGACGCCGAAGTCCAGATCGGAGAGGGCCTTGGAGATCTGAGCGGCCTCCATCTCCACGATGTCGATGTTCTTGGGGTTCTCCACCACGTCCAGCTTAGTGGCGTTGGAGGAGGCGTCGATGCCGTCCTTCAGCTTGATGAAGCCCTCCTGCTGGAGCAGGAGCAGCGCCCGGGTCTCGTTGCTGCCGTCGTTGGGCACGCCGATCTTGGCGCCGTCAGGCAGGTCCGCGAGGGCCTTCACCTTGCCGGCGTAGATGCCGAAGGGCTCATAGTGGACGGCGCCCACGGACACGATGTGGGTCTTGTTCTCGGCGTTGAAGGTGTTGAGATAGGGGGTGTGCTGGAAGTAGTTGGCGTCCAGGCTCCCGTCCTCCACGGCGGTGTTGGGCTGAACGTAATCGGTGTACTCCACGACTTCGAGGGTGATGCCCTGCTTCTCCAAAAGCTTGGCGGCCTCCCGCAGGATCTCCGCATGGGGGGTGATGCTGGCGCCCACCTTCAGGGTGCTCTTCTTCTTGCCGCAGGCGGCGAAGGACAGGATGAAAACGAGGGCGAGGATGATGGCGATGGTCTTTTTCATGGTTGTATTCTCCTTTACATGATTCATTTTTTTATTTTTCCCGGACTCTTCTGTCGGACTTGTGGGCGATCCGGCTGCCCGCTTCCTGGAACACTTGGACGATGAGGACCAGCAGGACGACCATGATGAGCATGATCCGGCTGTTGCTCCGGTAGTAACCGTAGTTGATGGCGATGGCCCCGAGGCCGCCGCCGCCCACGATGCCCGCCATGGCCGAGTAGCCCAGGATGGTGGTCACGGCGATGGCGGCGCCGGTGATGAGGGAGGGCTTGGCCTCCGGCAGGATCACCTTCAAAAGCACCTGGGTGGGGGAGGCGCCCATGGACAGGGCCGCTTCGATGACGCCCCGGTCCACCTCCCGGGCGGAGGATTCCACCATCCGGGCGATGAAGGGGGCCGCCGCGATGGTCAGCGGCGAGAGGGTGGCCTTCGATCCGATGGTGGTGCCCATGATGGCTCGCGTCACGGGCATGACCCACACCAGCAGGATGATGAAGGGCACGGACCTAAGGAGGTTGATGACCACGCCCAGGACCCGGTTGAACACCGGCATGGGCCGCAGCCCCTGAGGGTCCGTGAGGATCAGCAGCAAACCGAGGGGCAGGCCGATGGCGTAGGCCACCAGCGT
The DNA here is from genome assembly GCA_902761365.1 of uncultured Eubacteriales bacterium. Taxonomy (GTDB): domain Bacteria; phylum Bacillota; class Clostridia; order Christensenellales; family CAG-138; genus RUG472. The sequence goes on from CACWJZ010000011.1 coordinate 35,387, forward strand.
GGAGCCCAAGGTCATATAGAGGGTCTCCCAAAATCCCTTCACGATGAGGGAAAGCATTTCGGTCAACTGCACTTAGATCACCTCCTCGAAGGAGACCTCCGCCCCGCGAAGGAACTCCAGCATGTTCTCTATGACGGTGTCGTCATCGGGCACCTGCAGGATCATCTGCCCGTAGAGACGGCCGTTCAAACTTCTCGTATCGGCGAACACGATGCTCACCGGGGCCCCGGTATGGAGCACCATCGGCCCCGGTATGGAGCACCATCTCCGCCACCAGGGGGCTGTCCGTGCGCTCCCGTCCATCGAAGGTGATGCGCAGGAACCGCCCTTCCCCGAAGCTCTCCTTGGGGGGGACCTGGCTGGACGGGACGATCAGCTGTCGGGCCGCCATGCTCTTGGGCCGGTGGAAGATCTCTTCCACGGTGCCCAGCTCCTCCACCTTGTTGTCGGCCAGGATCGCCACCCGATGGCAGATGGCCTCCACCACCTTCATCTCGTGGGTGATGACCACCACGGTCACGTGGAGCTCCCGGTTCAGCTCCTTGAGCAGATCCAGGATCGACAGGGTGGTGGTGGGGTCCAATGCGGAGGTGGCCTCGTCGCACAGCAGCACCTTGGGGTCCGTGGAGAGGGCCCGGGCGATGGCCACCCGCTGGCACTGGCCGCCGGAGAGCTGGGCGGGGTAGGCGTCCTTCTTCTCCGAAAGGCCCACGCGCTCCAGGAGCTTTTCCGCCTTCTGCCGAGCCTCCTTCTTGCCGACGCCCGCCAGCTGCAGCGGGAAGCACACGTTGTCCAGGACGCTCCGCTGCTGGAGCAGGTTGAAGCCCTGGAAGATCATGCCGATGCTGCGGCGCTCCTGGCGAAGCTCCTTCTCGGAAAGCTGCGTCAGCTCCTTCCCGTTCACCGTGACCGTGCCCGCCGTGGGCTTTTCCAGCAGGTTGATGCACCGCACCAGCGTGCTCTTGCCCGCGCCCGACAGGCCGATGACCCCGAAGATCTCCCCTTCCTCGATGGTGAGGTCCACATCCTTCAGCGCGGTGACGGCCCCGTCCCCCGTGCCGAAAATTTTGGTAATGCCCTTCAATTCTATGATCGGCTTTCCCATGTCGTTCTTGCTCTCTCTCCTTCTTGGCGGACGATTCGTAAAACGCCCCTTCATCAACACAAAAGCCCCTGACAAACATACGTCAGGGGCGAAATGACTCGCGGTACCACCTTGATTTCGCGCCCGCCTCACAGCGGACGCCTTACGGAGTGCCAACACACTCTTGCGCGATGACGGGCGCCCCCGTCGCGGACTACATCTCGCCCGCGCGGCTCCGGGACCATGTTCTCCGATCCATCCGCACCCCGCTTCCACCTTCCGGGGCTCTCTTGGCCGTACCTGATCGGGTACTCTTCCCTTCGTTGCCTTTCGGTATGTAATTGCATGCAGTTTACCCTATTTCTATTCGTTTGTCAAGCATTATATACGATTTTTTTCATGCGGCAAGGACGCATGAAAACCACCTTTGAAATCTTCGCCTGAGAATGGTATACTATTACTATCCATGAAAGGGAATATGCGCCAGGATCAAAAAAATGCCGCCTTCAAGCGGGGCGACCTATACTTGTTGGGCGGCTGCCTGCTGGCGGCCCTGGTGTGCTGCGGTCTGTGGCTGGGGTTCCGGAAGGACGGCGGCGCCGTGGTGGTGGAGCAGGATGGCCGGGAGACCGCCCGGTATGCTTTGAGCGAGGATCGGACCGTGCGGATCGAGGGGGAGGGGGGCTATAACCTGCTGGTGATCCGGGGGGGCGAAGCCTGGCTCAGCGAGGCCGACTGTCCCACCCAGCTGTGCGTGAAGACGGGGAAGATCCGCTTTGCGGGCCAAAGCATCGTGTGCCTGCCCCACAGGCTGGCGGTACGGATCCTGGGAGGGGCGTCCGCCCTGGACGCTGTGACGGGGGGATAGGCCCATGAAGACGAGGAAGTTGACCACCCTAGGCCTTTGTGTGGCCCTGGCCCTCATACTCTCCTACGTGGAGAGCCTGCTGCCGCCCCTCATGGCCGTGCCCGGGGTGAAGGTGGGCCTGCCCAACATCGTCATTCTGTTCCTATTATATCGGTACGGCTGGCAGGAGGCGGGGGCGGTTTCCCTTATTCGCCTGGCCCTGTCCGCCGCCCTGTTCACGGGCTTTGCCGCCTTCTTCTACGGATTGGCCGGCGCGGCGATGAGCTTGTTGGGCTCCGCCCTGCTGAAACGCTCCGACCGCTTCTCACCCCTGGGCGTCAGCGTGGCCGGGGGCGTGCTGCACAACCTGGGGCAGATCGCCCTGGCCGCCCTGGTCCTGGACAGCGGTTACCTCTTCGCTTACCTGCCCGTGCTGCTCCTCTCCGGCACTGTGGCCGGGGCCTTAGTGGGCCTGCTGGCGGGCATTTTGATCCGGCGGACCGATATAGGGGACCGCTGACAAGCAATCATAATGGGGGCTATTCCCGGCGGTAAGGTCATAAATAGTTCAACAAAATGCCAAAATGCGGCAGCCGCTGCGCTCTTGCAAAGGCAGGGATAGTATGAGATAATATACTCACCGTTGAAAAACCATACTGGAGGTATTGCTATGAAGCGTTTTATGTGCTTGATCCTGGTGGCCTTGCTGTTGGCAGGTGTCGGCGGCGTGCGGCAGGCGAAGGCAGAGTCCATGCGGGAATCTCTGAGCCCCGTGAAAAATGACCCCACCTCCGTGCCGTACCTGCCCGAAGATGATCCCACTATGGAGCCATCCATGGAGGCTATGCCGGAGCCCACCCCCACCCCGACGCCGGTGCCCACCAGGGCCCCGGAAGGGACGCCCTTCCAGACCCGGGCCCCCAAGGAGGGGGACGTGGCCACGGACCGGTTCCCCAACTACGATACCGGCGCGGATGCGGAGTACAGCTATCAGTCCGACGAGCTTCGGATCGCCATCAAAGTCATTCGGGACACGGAAGCCCATCAGCGTATCTTTGTGGCGGACATTTGGATCCGGAACCTCAAGACCTTCCGGACCGGCTTTGCACGGGGCAGGTACCAGGCCGGTACAGAGGATAGCACAGAGTTTGTCAACCGGGAAAACGCCATTTTGGCTATTAATGGAAATTATACCATAGGAAGATTGTCCGTGCATGACGGAAAGTCGTATGGTGCTATAAAGGGGAAAGGCTGGACGCACAGCGGTTTTTGCGGGCTGTACAGCGATGGAACGATCCGCACTTTTGAGTTGCCGAAGGATAAGATCTCTGTCAGGAATGAGATTGCCGACGGCTTGATCCATGGCTGGGAGTTCGGTCCTATCCTGGTGAAAAATGGCGAAAAGACCACAAAGCATTATAATGATACGCTGCATCCCCGCTGCATGCTGGGCTACTACGAGCCGGGGCATTACGTATTCGTCACCTGTGACGGTCGCCGGGAGAACGCCGTGGGCATGTCCATCGACGATATGCGGGAGTTCATGTACAACCTGGGCGTGAAGGAAGCCTTCAACCTAGATGGCGGCTACAGCGCGGTCATGGTGTTCATGGGCACCGTCATCAACAACCCCGCCTGGACGCGGTTAAAGAGCGACGGCAGCAGCGCAATGGGTCGACCCATCAACGACATGCTCATGCTCTCCGAGTTCGACGAAAACGGGGAGATCATACCCCTGTCCGCCCTGCAGCCGGACAAGTTCGCGCCGGTGGAGACGGAGTGAGGCGGCAACGCTTTGCTGCTGACGGATAAATACCGAATGCTGACCGGGAGCCCCGCCGAAGACGCGGGGCTTTCTGCTTATGCGCGATGGTCGGGCTATACCAGCCGGGTGTACCGGGGCAGGTTCGTGATGAAGCCCCGCCCCTTCTTCGTGTCGATCTCGTACCAGCCGGAGGGGGCCGTGCCAACATACGGGAACCGGTCGCCCCGGTGGGCGGTGAACAGGATTCGGCCCTTCTTGGAATCCGAAGCGCGCACGTTCACGGACCCGCCCCTGACCTCCACACAGCGTTCCGGCGTGGGCTCGGGAGGCTCTGGCTCCGGCCCGGGCTGGGGCGTCAGCTCCTTTTCAAAGACCATGGGGATGCCCCAGCAGGCCCAGTCCTTCGCGCGAAGCTTCGTCTTCACCACCCCGTATCGGCGGCCCTTGGCCTCGATCAGGTACTCGTCGTCGATCATGTAGCCGATGTGGCTGGCCCGCTTCCCGTCCAGGCGGAACACCCACCAGCCCCGCTTCGGCCCGTCCGTTCTGAGCTCGCACCGGCCCATCATGGTGTTGGCGTTCACGTCGCAGCGGTACAGGTGGGTGAGGTTGCAGAGCCAGTAGCATCCCAGGCCCGAGCAGTCGTAGGCATAGAGGACCCTGGCCCCCGCATCGAATTTCTTTTTACAGAAATCTATGGCCGCCTGGGCATAGCTGGTGCCGTCCGGGTAGCCGCCCCGGCCCGCCTCCTTCCTTTCGATGATGCGCACATAGTTCTCCGGCGTGAGCCGCGTGTGCTGCCCGCCCCACAGGTAGGGCTGGCCCACCTGCTCCTTCAGGTATTCGATAAAGGCGTTCACCGTATGTTCCATGCATATATCCTCCTTCCGATGCAAGCATACCGCAGGCAAAGGCCCTTGGTTTCCGATGATTTGTTCATAGCTGGTTCCTTTCTATCCTATGAACGAGACACGCATCACCGTGCAAATGCACCTACACATGTAGTAAACATGGAAAAACGGTTGAAATCGGCGCCGTTTCAGGGTACAATAAATAAAACCTTTTGGGAGGTGTGATCATGGCATTTGACGCATATAAGGTAAAGGACGAACTGATCCGGTGGATCCGGGACTGGTTCGAGGAGAACGGCAAGGGCTGCAACGCCGTCGTGGGAATCTCCGGCGGCAAGGACAGTTCCGTGGTGGCGGCCCTGTGCGTGGAAGCGCTGGGCAAGGATCGGGTGGTGGGCGTGCTCATGCCCAATGGGGAGCAGCCCGACATCGACATGTCCCATCTGCTGGTGGAGACCCTGGGCATCCGCCACTATGTTCTGAACATCCATGACACCTATGAAGCGTGCCTCCGGGAGATCGAGAAGACCGGCGTGGAGATCAGCAACCAGACCCGGATCAATCTGGCCCCCCGCATCCGCATGAGCTGCGAGTACGCCCTGAGCCAGTCGCTGAACGGCCGGGTGGCCAACACCTGCAACTGGTCCGAGGACTACGTGGGCTACTCCACCCGCTACGGCGACGCCGCCGGGGACTTCGCACCCCTGGGGCGGCTGGTGGTCCGGGAGGTCAAGGCCATCGGCCATGCTCTGGGCCTGCCGGAGGTGCTGGTGGAGAAGGTGCCCAGCGACGGCCTCTGCGGCAAGACTGACGAGGACAACCTGGGCTTCACCTACGCGGCGCTCGATCGCTACATCCGGGAGGGGGTCATGGAGGACGAAGCGACCAAAGCCCGCATCGATAGGCTCCACAAGCTGAACCTCTTCAAATTGAAGCCGATCCCCTATTTCCCCTACGGCGAAGAATAAGGAGAAAGATATGAAGGTATTGGTCACCGGCGGCGCCGGGTACATCGGGTCCCATACGTGTTTGGCTCTGCTGGAGCTGGGCTATGATGTGGTGGCCGTGGACAACTTCTGCAACAGCTCCCCCGAGTCCCTGCGGCGGGTGGAGGAGCTCACCGGGAAGAAGGTGCCCCTTTACGGCATCGACGTGCGGGACGAGGCAGCTCTGGACAAGGTGTTCCGGGAGCACGACATCGACTGTGCCATCCACTTCGCGGGCCTCAAGGCCGTGGGCGAGAGCGTGGAGAAGCCCTTGGCGTACTATGAGAACAACCTGCTGTCCACCATGACGCTTTTGAAGGTCATGGGCAAAAACGGCGTGAAGCGGATCATCTTCTCCTCCTCCGCCACGGTCTACAGCACGGAGAACGCCATGCCCCTCAACGAGACCGGTCGCATGGGCTGCACCAACCCCTATGGCTGGACCAAGTTCATGTGCGAGGAGATCATCCGGGACTATGTGAAGGCCGACCCCGCCTGGTCCGCGGTGCTCCTTCGGTACTTCAACCCCGTGGGGGCCCACCCCTCGGGCCGCATCGGCGAAGCGCCCAACGGCATCCCCAACAACCTGATGCCCTTCATCACCCAGACCGCCTGCGGCGTTCGCAAGGAGCTGGTCGTCTTCGGCAACGATTATCCCACCCCCGACGGCACCTGCGTGCGGGACTACATCCACGTGATGGATCTGGCGGAAGGCCACGCCGCCGCCATCGACTATCTCATGGCCCACACCGGCACGGAGGTCTTCAACCTGGGCACGGGCCAGGGCTACTCCGTCCTCGATATGGTGAAGGCGTTCGAGGAGGTCAACCACCTCACCCTGCCCCACCGGATCGGTCCCCGCCGCCCCGGCGACATCGCCACCTGCTACGCGGACCCCGAGAAGAGCCGCCAGCTCCTTCACTGGACTGCCAAGCGAACCTTGCGGGATATGTGCGCCGACGCCTGGCACTGGCAGCAGCTGAACCCCCGGGGGTACGACGCGTAGGGGCGATTCACGAATCGCCTGGGTACATGCACGAAGCGAACATCATAATGATTTGGGCTGCGCCCATGATTTGACGCTGATGCGTCATGATTTGCGGCCATCGCAAGTATGCGACAGCCGCATGAAGGAGAGGATATGCCCTGGTATTGCCTGTTCTGCAAGGCCGGACAGGAGCAAAACGTCATACGGATGCTGGAGGAGCGGGGGGCGCAGCCCCTGGCGCCCTTTGCTGTGCACGTGCGTCCGGGGCAGAGGGGCATGGAGCGGGTACGGCAGCGGCTGCTGCCCGGGTACGTGTTCTTCGAACAGGTCGACGCCCCCGACTGGCCGGGGATCGTCCGTCACTCCGCCGTGCTGCGGGTCCTCCACTACCAGGACGAGACCCCGGAGCTGCGCGATGCGGATCTGGTCTTCGTGCGCTGGCTCAAGGTCCACGAGGGGCTCATCGACGTTTCCGAGGTGGTGAAGGTGGGCACCAAGATCGCCTTCGTCAGCGGCCCCCTGGTGGGCATGGAGGGCCAGGTCCTGAAGGTGAACAAGGGCCGCCGCCAGGTCCAGATCGGGGTGGGCGACGAGGGGAACCTGTTCCGTGCCATCTGGTGCTCCATCGAGTACGTCCAGGAGAAGAAGGAAGGGGAGCCGAAAGCACAGTAGCCCGCCGGCGGCGAGCAATATGCCTATACCCAAAAGCAGACACGGTTTCGTGCCTGCTTTTTGTATATATATGGCTTTTCCGGTCGCAATATTGACTTATCCTTCGCTTCCTTATATAATACACAAGGACCGTATTTTTGTGGCGATTTGTAGACTCGCCGGGGGGGAAGCATGTTGCCCATGGCAGCCAGCAGACAGCGGCACCACAAAGAAACGGGCCCATGGGCGCCTGAAAAAAGCCGTTGCGACAGGCGCGAAACAGGAAGCCGAGACGAGCGGTGCGCGGCCATAGTCGCCCCGCCACCGGACGGCGGACACAGGGTGAAGGGCAGATCAAAGCGCTATTGGCCGCTCTGAGGGCCGAAGGCATGGCAAAAAAGGCGCAAAGGCCTGGAAATGTGAACATTTTGAAGACCACTTCTGACCATACAGGGAGAGACGTTTCCCGAACAAAGGAGCGTACAGATGGATAGGGAAGAGAGACAACAACCGGCAATTGGTCGGAACAAACCAAAACAGCATGGAGAGCGGTGGAAGGTGCTGTCGTACCTCATGGCGGTCTATGATTTCGCGGCCGTCGTATTCGCTTGGTTTGCCGCGTTGTGGGGGCGATACGACTTCAAATATTCCCAGATCCCCGAAGAGTATTTCCATGTATACCAGCAGTTCATCCTGCCCTATGCCGTGATCACGATCCTGCTGCTGGGGCTGTTCCGGCTGTATCGGAGCCTGTGGAAGTACGCCAGCGTGTCGGAGCTGGGGCGGCTGGTGGTAGTGTGCGCCATCTCCGCCGCGGTGCATGTGGCGGGGATCGCCTTCTTCTTCGGGAGCACCATCACCCATGGCCGCATGCCGCTCACCTACTACTACGTCGGTGCCCTCCTGCAGTTCCTCCTGTTGGCCGGAGTCCGGTTCGCCTATCGGCTGCTGCGGTACGAGGTGCGCCAGCATGTCCAGCAGAGCGAAGCCTTGGGCCGGGTCATGCTCATCGGCGCCGGCGATGCAGGGCAGATGATCCTACGGGACATGAACGCGACGTACCGCCCTGAGGACCGGGTGGTCTGCGTTATCGACGACGACCCCAACAAGTGGGGCCGTGACTTGGAGGGCATCCCCGTGGTGGGCGGCCGGGACGACATCCTGGTCAACGTGAAGAAGTTCAGCGTCAACAAGATCTACCTGGCCATCCCCAGCGCCTCCGCCGTGGAGAAGCGGGACATTCTGGACATCTGCAGCCAGACGGACTGCGAGCTCAAGCAGCTGCCCGGCATGTACCAGTTCCTGTCGGGCCAGATCACCGTGGCCGCCATGAAGGAGGTGTCCGTGGAGGACCTGCTGGGCCGGGAGCCCATCCGGGCGGACATGCGGGAGGTCTTCAACTTCATCCACGGCAAGCGGGTGCTGGTCACCGGCGGCGGCGGCTCCATCGGCAGCGAGCTCTGCCGGCAGATCGCGGCTCACGACCCTGAGGAGCTCATCATCTTCGACATCTACGAGAACAACGCCTACGATATTCAGCTGGAGCTCAAGAACAACTATCCCAACCTGAAGCTGATCACCCTCATCGGCTCCGTCCGGGACAGCCGCCGCATCTTCCAGGTGTTCCACACATACCGCCCCCAGATCGTTTACCACGCGGCCGCCCACAAGCACGTGCCCCTCATGGAGGACAGCCCCTGCGAGGCCGTGAAGAACAACGTGATCGGCACCTACAAGACCGCCTATGCGGCCATGGTCCATGGCTGTGAGCGGTTCGTGCTCATCTCCACGGACAAGGCCGTGAACCCCACCAACGTGATGGGCACCACCAAGCGGCTCTGCGAGATGATCATCCAGTGCTTCAACACCAAGATCAAGGAGGGCAAGGCCGCGGAGCTCCCGCAGCTCTTCACCCATATGGGTTTTGAGAACGCGGATAAGGACGGCACCGGCCGGGTGTTTCAGAATATCCAGACGGAGTTCGTGGCGGTCCGCTTCGGCAACGTCCTGGGCAGCAACGGCTCCGTGATCGGCGTCTTCAAGAAGCAGATCGCCAGGGGCGGCCCCGTGACCGTGACCCATCCGGACGTGATCCGGTACTTCATGACCATTCCTGAGGCGGTGAGCCTGGTGATGTTGGCCGGGACCTATGCCCACGGCGGCGAGATCTTCGTGCTGGACATGGGCCGGCCCGTGAAGATCGACACCCTGGCCCGAAACCTGATCAAGCTGGCCGGCTTCACCCCCGGCGTGGACATCAAGATCGCCTACACCGGCCTCAGGCCCGGGGAGAAGCTGTATGAGGAGAAGCTCATGGCCGAGGAGGGCATGCGCAAGACGGAGAACGATCTCATCCACATCGGCAAGCCCATCCCCCTGGACTACGACCGGTTCCTCGTTGAGCTGCAAGCGCTGATGGACGCGGCTTACCACAACCGGAGCGACATCCGCGAGCGCCTGATGCAGATGGTCCCAACCTACCATCCCGTCGATATCAAGCCTTCCGCCTCCGTGGAGACCCCGCCTATCGCTGCCGACATATCTGACGCTACGGAGGCACACTTCGCCGCCGACGAGATCCCTTCCCCTGCGCCCGCCGAGGCACCGCAGAAGGCCGCCGGTTGATCGCAAAGTACATGAATGCAAGCCCCTTTTGCGAGGGCTTACATTTTAGCATATTTAGCATGCAATAGGTGATTGTTTGATAGATTAGATTACGATACCGATAGGGGGATCATTTGCTATGGATGAAATGAACGTACAACGGCACATTCCTTTCAGCCCACCGGATATTTCCGAGCAAGAGATTGCAGAGGTCTGTGCAGCGCTTCGTAGCGGTTGGATCACCACTGGCCCGCGGACGAAGCTTCTGGAAAAGCGCCTTGCGGTTTATATTGAAACGGGCAAAACAGATATCGACTGCGAAAGCGCAGAAATCGCTGAACGATACAGCAACCGTGTGGTTTGCCTCAATTCAGCGACAGCTGCGGAGGAGTTGAATCTTCGCATCCTCGGTGTCCGTCCTGGGGACGAGGTGATCGTGCCTGCGTACACGTATTCAGCAACGGCATCTTCGGTCATTCATTGTGGTGCGACGGTCAAGTTCGTCGATATCCAGAAGAATGGCGATCCGGTCACCCATATGCCGGAGATGGATTACGATGCTCTTGAAGCGGCGATTACGGAGAAAACGAAAGCGATCGTCCCCGTCGATCTTGGAGGGATCGTTTGTGACTATGATCGAATTTTCCAGATCGTAGAACGCAAAAGAAATCTGTTTACACCCATGGAAAGTGATGGGACTCCCCTGCATGATCTGTCTTCCCGCATTCAGAAAGCAATAGGCCGCGTAGCGGTTGTGTGTGATGCGGCTCATGCATTGGGCGCTGATCGGGTAGTATCCGGCGAAAGAAAGCATGTGGGAGCTATTGCGGATTTCACATCATTCTCATTTCATGCGGTGAAAAACTTCACTACGGCGGAAGGTGGCGCTTCGACTTGGCTGCCGCTGAAGGGGATCGATAATAGCGAGACATATAAGATGTACCAGCTGTTATCTCTTCATGGACAAAACAAGGATGCTCTTGCTAAAACCAAGATAGGGGCATGGGAGTACGACATCATTGGGCCATGGTACAAGTGCAACATGACCGACATCATGGCGGCGATCGGCCTCAGACAGCTGGACCGGTATCGTGGATTGTTGAAGAGAAGAGAGGAGATTATGAAGGCCTATGATGCAACCTGCGACGCCCTTGGGATCAGCCACATGATCCACCACGTGCCTGGCATGGATAGTTCCAACCATCTTTATCTAATCCGAGTGCCCGGGGTTGATGTGGAGGAAAGGAACAGTATTATTGAACGCATGGCTGAACATGGCGTTTCTACAAATGTCCATTTTAAGCCCTTGCCGATGATGACGGCGTACAAGGCGCTGGGATGGGATATTCAGGACTTCCCGAACACATACGACTATTACCATAATCTGATAACGCTTCCACTCCATACGCTGCTCACAGATGATGACGTGGAATATGTGTGTGAGACATTGAAATTCGTAGTGAAGGAACTGAAGGTATGCTAAAACGATGGGGGGATCTTCCGGACTTTATGAGGACCCCTGAGGTCCGGCCTTACTGGGAGATTCTGAACAAGAAGCGTGGGCAGTTGGCGTTGAAGAGAACGTTCGATTTGGTGGTGGCCGTCATCCTTCTCATCATTTTGGCAATCCCAATGGCCGTGATTGCAGTTTTGATTAAGAGGGACTCTGAAGGTCCGGTGTTCTACCGCCAGGAACGTGTGACAACGTACGGGAAGCATTTTCGCATTCATAAGTTTCGCACGATGGTCTCCAATGCCGATAAGATCGGGACAACCGTCACGGTGGGAAATGACAGCAGGATCACAAAGATAGGCGCTCGTCTACGCGGACACCGTTTGGACGAGCTTCCCCAAGTCTTGGACGTGATCGTGGGAGACATGAGCTTCGTAGGAACAAGGCCGGAGGCCGTCAAATATGTGGAACGATATAAGCCGGAGTTCAATGCCACATTGCTGATGCCAGCAGGGATCACGAGTGAAGCATCCATTCGTTATAAAGATGAAGATAAACTGTTGAATTCTGCGGATGACGTTGATAAGGTGTATATCGATCAAGTCCTTCCAGCAAAAATGAAGTGGAATCTGGAGAGCATAAGAAGATTCAGATTCTTACGAGAGATATTGACCATGTTCAGAACTGTGTTTGCGGTGCTGGGGAAGGATTATGAGTGATCGAAACGCTGGATAATTATTTCCAAAGAGGGTGCAGGAATGAGCGATATGATCGAAACGGTTACATTTGGCGTGATCGCCTATAACGAACATCGATATCTGCCGGAATTGCTGGATGACTTGATGCAACAGACATATAACAAGAAGCTGATCGAAGTCATCTTGGTTGACGGAGAGTCGACTGACGATACCTGGCAGATCATGTTGGACTTTCGGGATAAGCACAAAGACGAGTTCAGAGATGTCAAGACGCTGAAAAATACAAAACGGGTCCAGCCGGCCGGCTGGAACATGGTCATTAAAAAATCGACAACGGATGTTTTGCTTCGTATAGATGCTCATGCAAGATTGCCGAAAGACTTTATCGAGAAAAACATGGACCGCATCAATTCGGGCGAGTGTGTATGCGGCGGCCCGCGTGAAAACATAATTGATGAGGACACACCCTGGAAACAGATGCTGTTGATGGCGGAGCAGTCCATGTTCGGATCCGGATTTGCGTCGTATAGACAGGAAACTGTGGAAAAAAAGGATGTAAAATCACTGTTTCACGGCGCCTATAGAAAAGAAGTGCTCGAAAAAGTCGGCTTGTTCAATGAGGGCTTAAGTCGCACCGAGGATAACGAGTATCATTATAGGGTCCGTAAAGCAGGATACAGGATTTGCTACGATCCGGCGATTCACTCATACTATCAGACGCGAAGCAGTCTGAAAGGAATGCTGCAGCAGAAATATCTGAACGGCATGTGGATTGGAAAAACACTTTTCATCTGCCCAGGGTGTCTGTCGTTGTTCCATTTGGTTCCTTTTGCGTTTGTGATCGCAATACTGTTGACCACTATTATGGGGATACTGGGCCTTGTTTGGCCGGCGGTGGCCCTCTGGATCGCATATGGAGCGGCAAATCTGGGGATGACAGCGATGTCGATCATCGGCGGCAAGCAAAGAAGTTTGGCGCTGATTGCTTTGCCGGCCGTTTTTCTTGGACTTCACGTTGCTTACGGGGTAGGCACCTTGATCGGAATCTTACACAGGCAATAATATGCAGGATTGAGTTCCCATCATCATTCCAGTTTAAAACAGAAAGATATTCCCCTCAGATGCTTAAGCTTTATTCGGCGAAAGATCATACAAATATAGAAATCATCCTGGTGGATGATAGCTCACCAAAAAAGTGGAGAACTATTCGGCGAATTGGCCAAATCAGATGAGTAGACTTGCATGATTCATAAGGCCAACGGCGGCTTGTCCAGTGTGAGAAGCGCAGGTATAAACGTTGCAAACTGGGGATTTATCTACTTCGTAGGCTCAAACGACTATATTGAGGAGGACCTCGTTGCAATAACTGTTTGCGTATAGAATGCTGTTCAACCAATAATATAACTGCGGGAGGGTACATTTCATTGTGATGGGAAATGCAAACTTTGGGATACTAGAAAAACACATAGGCGGTAGGATAACAGTTGTTCATGTTCCTGTTGCCAAGCAGAAATGTTATTTTCGCGTATTGAGAGCATTAAGGTGATAGAATGAGTGCATTTGATATAGAACAAATAAAAGCTGTTCAGGCAATTGACCTGAGGATGGCCAAACACTTTGTACAATTCTGTGAAGATAATAAACTTTTGTGCTATTTTTGCGGTGGCGGATGCATAGGGGCAGTTAGACATAAAGGCTTTATTCCTTGGGATGATGATTTGGATTTTTTTATGCCAAGAGAGGATTATGAAAAACTAAAAAAGCTGTGGAAAGATACGGATGATTATGCGCTTCTGTATCCAACTGAAAAGTATAATGACCATAACATGTTTATCACGCTTAGAGATAAGCATACTACAATGATAAAACCGTATCAGCAGGAAATAGATACCATTCATGGAATCTCGATTGATGTTTTCCCTCTGGATGGATACCCAGAGAAAACGATAGAACGGTTCATTCAAATATTTTGGGCGTTGATCTATCAACTTTTTTGCGCACAACTTGTTCCAGAGAATCACAGCGGTTTTACAAGCTTCCTCGCGAGATTAGGACTTTCTGTCATCAGAAGCCCGAAATCAAGGTATAGAATATGGAAAACCGCAGAGAAATACATGACAAAACATAGGATTGCCGACTGTGAATCTATCACGGAAATCTGTGCCGGGCCGCACTATATGAAGAATCGGTATCCAAAAGAGTGCTTCTCAGAAGCAGTTTATATGGATTTTGAAGACACAAAGATGCCTATCCCGGTCGGTTATGATACATATTTGAAGATTGCTTTTGGGGATTACATGCAACCACCTCCGGAAGAAAAAAGAATGCCGCAGCATGACGCGATTATGATAGATCCATGCAATGGCTATTCCAATTACAAAGGGAAGTATTACTGTACGAAACGATAGAGACGGTGTTGAAAAAGAAGCATGCATATTTAATCCTGGCACACAAAGACGATTTAACATTTCATACTCTGCTAAAAATGCTTGATTATGAAAACAATGATGTTTTTGTTCATTTTGATGCCAAAAAAAAGACGTTTGACGAAAAGAAGATATCTGAACTGCAAAGACAAATGATTAGTGGGAGGCTTTATTTCACAAAACGTGTAAGCGTTAATTGGGGAGGGTATTCTCTGATTAGAGCAGAGCTTATTCTACTAAAAACAGCATTAGCCCATGGATCATATGATTATTATCATTTGCTTTCCGGTGAGGATCTACCGATCCAGACACATGAAGATATCGATTCCTTTTTTTCCAATCATTATGGTGAACAATTCCTCCAGATAGGACCTCTTCTGCAAAGCAATGGTTTTCATGATTTAGATAGAGTTCGCTATTACCATTTTTTTCAGGAACAAACGGGAAAATATGAAGGTAATATCCCAACGAGAGCAGCATATAAGATTTCATTGGCGATTCAAAAAGCTTTTAGAGTGAGACGTAATAAAAGAACGGATTTTCTGAGAGGTTCTCAGTGGTTCAGCATTACGCATGAACTTGCTAAATATGTCGTTTCTCAGGAGAGCATAATAGAAAGACTTTTCAAATGGACGTTTTGTGCCGACGAGTTGTTTTTGCAGACAATTATTCATGGAACGATATATGAAAAGCAGGTTTCAAGTTTGAAGTCGATGAGGCTGATTGATTGGGCAAGAGGAAAACCATATGTTTACCGTATCACTGATCTTGAGGAAATAAAGGAAAGTCAGGAATTATTTGCAAGGAAGTTTGATTGCCGTGTGGATAATGGAATAATAGGCGTAATTGAGAAACTGTATCGTTGCTAGGGGTTGCAGAAGGATTATAGAGGATGGATTAGATACAGATTTGCACGCCCTCGGGGTTATTACCGAAGAGTATAACGGTTATTTCACATACACTATTGCGTAAAAAGCTCTCAACAATGATAAGCCGAGTTAGATTGATTCTCAGTTGCTCATGGCACGGTCACATCCAAAGGAAACCAAATATCGAATCATGACGCTTATGATGGTTTCGCTATTATTTTACCAAAAGACAAAGGGAAGCATTCTTGTATGTAGCGATTGGAGAGGAATATCTTAAATGTTATTTAAACTGGGCAAGTATGATTTAAAACTTTGGTTCATTATAGTTGTTGCTTTGTATACGCACACAATCATGTTCAAGCAACTTCGAATCGTAACCTACGTTTATGCATATGGTGTGCCTTTAGCATATTTATTTGTTCATATAAATCAAGTGTTTTATGAGCTTGACAAGCTTCTAAAGGGGCGCTTTGTGTTTTTTAGCGCATTCGCTTTTTTCGTTCTTTTTGGTACCGTGCTCGCGCCACTGGTAAATGCCAGTAATGATTTCACCTTTATTTTTCATGGTCCCGTAAAGAGAATGTTTTTTTCTCTGTTGATGAATCTGTTTTTGCTCCTTTTATACAAAAATGCAGTAACTAAAGAAGTTGATGTCATTGAGTATATTCTGTATATTGTTTTTGCAAATGTTTTCTATGTTTTGGGTACGGTTTTGATTTGTGCAGCACCTAGTATTCATGATTTTATCTTGAATAACATCTATATGGATGAGATCGCACAAAATGCAGCAAGCAAGTCTTTTTACTATACCAGAATCGGTTGGAGCGGTTATTCAAGCTTTGTACCATCGTTTTATTGCAGCATATCAATTGCTTTGTGTGTCGTGTTTGCATTAGCTTCTTCTGGCGAAAAAGTGTTTAATATATCAAATATACTGTTTTTATGCATGATGGTTGGATGCTTTTGTTATGCAAGAACGGGAATTATCTCATCTGTTATTTGTATAGCTCTGTATCTAGCATTTCTTATAAAGAGGGGTGATATAAAGGTCCTTTCTTACCCTGTGCTGCTTGTTTTGATCGTTGTTATATTTGGGATCCTTGTTGAGAGCAATGATATCATCAAAAATTGGTACCAATGGGGGTTTGCGCAGGTAATCAGTTATAAAGAGACTGGATCATTTGAGACCGAGACCATTTCTTCTCTCCTAAACATGTATAAAACCATGCCGGAAGGAGTGACGTGGTTGATTGGTGATGGACGTTATACATCTGATACTGGGTTTTATTATAAAAGCGTGGATGTGGGCTGGTTGAGAACTGTGTTTTATTATGGAGTTTTTTTTAGCTTGTGCCAATACGGTGCGCTTATTTCCTTGATAAGGGGGTTTACTGTCAATCTGCGGTTTAGGATTGGAAGACAAGGGGAGCGTCTCCTTCGTCTTATGATGTTGGCTGTGTTTCTGGTTTTTGAATCCAAGGGGGAAATCTGGTACGTAATGATTACATTTTTGCTTCCTTTGCTGCTGCTACAGGAAGATGAAAAGGAAGCACGTTTTTCGTTAGCTCATATAGGAAAAATCCCTTTTATGTATGGAGGCACATAATATGAGAAAACCAAATCATGAAGGGTGTACTATCGCTGTTTTGTTCTATGACTATTCAATCATCAGCGGTGGACACAGGGTGGCAACCAACGTGTTCAATGATGTATGTAATAAAGGTTTTCGCGTTATATTTTTAAGCGTATTTATGTCGCGAGATACGAAATTGTTTGCGCTTGATGAAAAGATAGATTTCTATTATCTTAATATAGGCAGTGGGCATTTTTATAAATCAATCGCTAAGACAACACGAAGAATAAAAAGAATTATCGAAGATAATAATGTCGATTTAATCGTTGCTAATGGGTTTTCGGCTGATTTTCTTGCAGTTTTTGTTTCGCAAACGTTCAAGATTCCCATGATACATTGGGAGCATACCAGCCTTGAGAACAAGTTTTTTAATGATGGGTTAGTATCACGGATTTATAGATTCCTGGGCGCAAAATTTGCTGATAAAATAGTTGTTTTAACAGAAGGCAATCGGATTTCATTTATAAAACATTATCATCTGAAGCCGGAAAAAATAGTTGTGGTACCAAACTGGGTTGAGAAAAAGGATGGAATAAAAAGATACAATGAAGACTCACATATCATTATATCCATAGGACGAGCTGATCCTGTCAAGGGGTTTGATAGGCTGATAGAGATTGCAAGACTTGTACAGAATGAAGCTTGGCAGTGGCAGATTTGGGGAGATTTTGATAACACATACGGAAAAGAACTGGCAAAAATAATTTCATCTAAGGGTTTGTCAAATTTCGTGCGTCTTATGGGCGTAACAAATGCTGTTCAAGATGTTTATAGAAAGAGTTCCTTCCTTGTGTTGACCTCATATTATGAGGGGCTGCCGATGGTGTTGCTTGAAGCAAAGCAGAACGATGTTCCATTGATTTCTTTTGATATTAAAACGGGGCCAAACGAGATTATTACTGATGGCATAAATGGATACCTAGTTCAAGACCATGACATTGAGGGAATGGTGGAAAAAATCAAGGACTTGATGAACAATAAAGAGAAGAGAGTTTACTTTTCACAGAACAGTTATATCGGGCTGGAAAAATTCGACAAAGATACAATTCTTGAGCAGTGGATGAACATGTTGAACGAATTGATAAAGCAAACAAGAAAGGAGACATAAGAATGACTTCAGCAATTATTATTGCCGGGGGGTCTGGCGCAAGAATGGGACAAGACATTCCGAAGCAGTTTATCAATGTGTATGATAAGCCTATTTTGATTTACACATTGGAGGGATTTCAGAAACATCCGATGATAGACACCATTGAAGTTGTATGTATTGATGGGTGGCATGATATTCTGTGGGCGTATGCCAGACAGTTTAACATCGACAAATTAAAATGGGTGATTTCTGGTGGCAAGACGGGTCAGGAGTCCATCAGGAACGGTGTTTATAATCTGGAAGGAAAAGTTTCGAGTGAGGACATTATTGTAATCCATGACGGCATTCGGCCACTTGTGGATGAGACTGTCTTGACGGATGTCATCAGAAAAGCGCAGAAGTATGGTAATGCGGTAACATCCATGCCATACAATGAACAGATTTTTGTGATCGATGACGAGATTAGTACAACAAAGTTCATCCCGCGGGAAACGCTTCGGCGCGTTGCAACGCCGCAGGCTTATCGCTTTGATTTAATCAATGCCAAGTATCATGAAGCGTACGAAAAGGAGATTGGTATCTACGGTTCTCATTATACAAACACTATGATGGTAGAACTGGGCGTAAGGCTGTACTTCGCGGCTGGTTCTGACAAGAACATCAAATTGACCACAAAGGACGATTTGGAAATGTTCAAGGCGTATCTGAAGTCTGACAAAGATAATTGGTTAAAATAAGGACGATAGAAATGAATTTATACACAAACGAGCTTTACATGGAAGATGTACGGGAGGTTGGCAAGATAGACCTTCCGTGGGAAAAGTTAAGGAACAGAAGTCTCATGCTCTCAGGTGCTACCGGTCTTCTTGGAAGCTTTCTTGTTGATGTAATTATGGAAAAAAACGTCACAGATAATCTTAACTGTACCCTTTATGCACTTGGGCGAAGCGAGCAGAAGGTGAAGGAGCGCTTTTTAAAATTTACGGATGACAGCCATTTCATCTTTATTTCCTATGATGTAAAGCAGGCTTTTACATGCGATGATCTGGTCACATCACCAGTGGATTATATTTTGCATCTCGCGTCGAATACCCACCCTGTGCAATATTCCATGGATCCAATCGGAACGATAGCAACCAATATAATCGGACTCCAAAATATGCTTGATTTTGCTGTTAAACATAAAGCGGTTCGTTTTGCGTTTGCTTCTTCCAATGAGATTTATGGGGAAAATCGTGGTGATGTTGATACATTTGATGAGCGGTACTGTGGCTATATCGATTCTAATACGCTTAGAGCGGGTTATCCTGAATCAAAGCGTTGTGGTGAGGCGTTATGCCAGGCGTATCGGTCACAGAAGGGGCTCGACGTTGTGATTCCCCGCTTCACCCGTTCGTACGGCCCGACAATGTTGATGTCTGATACAAAAGCCATAAGTCAGTTTATTAAGAAGGGCATTGAAGGAGAAGATGTTGTTTTAAAATCTGCGGGGACGCAGTATTACAGTTATACGTACGTCGCGGACGCTGTTAGCGGATTGCTTACCATCCTTTTGAAGGGGAAGTGTGGTGAAGCATACAATATTGCGGATGAGGCGTCGGATATAATGCTCAAGGATGTTGCGGCGATCATCGCGGGAATCAATGGTAAAGAGGTCGTTTTTGAAACCCCAGATGCTATCGAGGTCTTGGGATACAGTGTTGTGACCAAGGCAAGGCTTAATGGCAGTAAATTACAGGCTTTGGGATGGAAGCCAAGAATGAATATTAAAACCGGTTTGACACGTACGATAAAGATACTTCAGGAATTGTAATGTGTTTGTAAAAAGATAAATGATAGGAAAGAATGAGGAAGGATGGAACCGACTTTTCGTGTTCTGTCCGTTAGTTAAAAGCAATAAACATGAAAAGGTTGATCAGAGTAATAATTTCACCAAAGTCTTTATAAACTGAACCATTCCAGAACGATGCCGGGGTATTAATGAACCGATTGGTATGGAACCAATAGATTTTGTGCCTCTATGAATCGAGCAGCCTGCTTTGTAACATTAGTAAGTTGTGTTTCCTTGAAATGATTTAGCATATCCTCTTTGAGCAAACTACACATTTCCGGTCGAAACAATCTTATGGATTGCGGAGAGGATAACGGTGACGAGGTTTTTTAGACTATTGTATTAATATATGTGTTTTTAATACCAGTAAATATGCTAGTTGAGATTTTAAAATTCTTTTTGACTGCACTTTTGTATGTTGTAATATGCGTCTTTTTAAGCTTATCATATTAAGAAAGGCCACTGCATGTCTGCAAATTTTTTACCTAGACACAAAGCAGTTGGAATGGTTGAGTAGCATAATATGAAAACGCATGATGATGGCTTTACTTTTATTACTGTAACATATAATCATGAACTTTATATTATAGAGCATCTAAACAGTATAAAAGATATTATAGCCGGTTTTGGGAAAGGAAGAATAATTGATTTGATCATATCAGATGACTGTTCAAAAGATAAGACCGTGGTGTTAGCTTTAGAATGGTTAGAATCAAATCGACAATATTTTAGGAATGTAAAAACGCTGGTATCCGATCATAACTGTGGGATAATAAGAAATTTAAATAAGGCCATCAACGAAGTCGATACATCGGATTTCAAATTTTTAGCAGGGGATGATAAATATCTATATAAAGATATTTTCACATTGATAAAAACCATTGGATTTGATGAAATTGTTGCGACACCAACTGTTCCGTTCGGGGGACATAATGATAACTGTGATTTGATAGAAAGATATCGCGCTCTACTTTTGGCATCGAAAACAAATCACGTTAAACAACTTCAAAAGTATGATAATTTTATCCAGGCACCAGGTGTATTTTATCGGGGCTATATTTTTCAAGACAGCGGGTTTTGGAATTACTTAATGTCGTATAGAAATATTGAAGATATTCCCATGTGGCAATATTTTTTATTTTGTAAAAATTTTAACATTAAAGTTTTGAATACGCCATATATCCGTTATCGCTTGAATTCAGGAGTTTCGACATCAAAAATGCATGATTTATCGAGTACCTACAATGAGGAACTGTTTAGAATCAGGAAAGAATTAAAAATCAAGAGACATGATTCTTATAAGTATTTAAATGTATACAGATACATTGCACAGATAAATCGATTATTATTGTATGCGCAAAAGGAGAAAATTAATCAATGGATTGGAAATGACCCTTTGTTAGAAATGTATAAGATTTAGCTGTAGCGTACATATGTCAAATGGATTGGAAATGTGTTTCATATATTTCTATGAATGAGGTGTTCGTATATGAAAATTCCCTTTGTTTCTTTTCTTCCCATGGAGTATGAGCTAGATGATGAATTGAAAGGTGCATTCAACCGTGTACTTACGCGCTCTTGGTATATCGAAGGCGTAGAAGATCAATCCTTTGAACAAGCTTTTTCATCTTACTGTGGCTCAAAATACTGTATCGGCGTTGGTAATGGGTTGGATGCTTTGATGTTGAGTCTTAAAGCGCTTGGCATAGGTGACGGTGACGAGGTTATTGTCCCATCCAATACCTATATAGCTACTGCTCTTGCTGTTACTTATGTGGGCGCTACTCCTGTGTTTGTAGAGCCAGATATCAGAACCTTCAACATCAATCCGGCCCTAATTGAAAATGCAGTCACAGTAAAAACTAAAGCTATCATGCCAGTACATCTCTACGGCCAAGCTTGTGATATGGATCCGATTATGGCTATTGCGAAGAAGCATGACTTGAAGGTTGTGGAAGACTGTGCTCAGGCACACGGAGCTACATACAAAGGACAGAAGGTTGGCACATTCGGCGATGTCTCTGGGTTTTCTTTCTATCCTGGAAAAAACTTAGGAGCTCTTGGCGACGCGGGTGCTGTTGTGACGAATGATAAGGATTTGGCTGATAAGATCCGGGTATTAGGTAACTACGGCTCTGATTATAAGTATCATCATATCTACAAGGGCAATAACAGCAGGCTGGATGAACTACAGGCTGCCTTTTTAGCAGCAAAGCTTCCTCATCTCGATAGAATGAATGAAGAGCGGAGAAGGATTGCTTATCTTTTTAGTTCTGGCATAAAGAATGAGAAAATAATTCTGCCATATGTTAATCCGGATTGTGTTCCTGTATGGCATGTCTACGGAATTCGTTGTGCCCAACGAGATGACTTAGAAAAATATCTTAATGAGCGAGGCATAGGCACGAATAAGCACTATCCAATCCCAATGCATCTACAGGAGTGCTATATGGATCTTAACATATCGCAGGGGTCATTACCTATAGCAGAAGAGATAAGTGCAACAGAACTTAGCATCCCAATGTATTATGGGATAAATGATGATGAAATACATTATATTATTGACGTTATTAATTGTTTTTAAGGTGGGGAAAAAGAATGGCTAATTCAGATTGGGGAAAGAATGTAGTTCTTGGCGAGAATGTTAAGATTGGCAAAAACGTCATCTTAAATCATAACTGTATTGTAGAAGACAATGTCATAATAGGCGATAATTCTTTTGTTGATAGTAATAGTATCATTAGGAGTTTTTCGAATATTGGAGCTTTTAGTAATATAGGAAGCAACTGTATCATAGGTGAGTATTGGATGGATTACTACAATGATCATCAGAAGCATGAGCATCCGTTGATTATTGGTCAAAATGCGCTTATTCGCAGCGGCTCAATTATTTATGCAGGATCTTCCATTGGGAATCATTTCCAAACAGGGCATCAGGTTACGATTAGAGAGAAAGCTCAAATCGGTAATAATGTAAGTATAGGGACACTATCAGATATTCAAGGTAATTGTAAGATTGGCAATTATGTTAGGCTGCATTCAAATGTACACATAGGCCAGCTATCTGTGATTGATGATTTCGTTTGGATTTTTCCTTACGTCGTTTTAACAAATGATCCGACGCCGCCATCAGAGAATTTTGTCGGAGTACACGTCCACTCGTTTGCAATAGTTGCGACAGGATCAATTATCATGCCAGGTTTGGATCTTGGTCAGGATTGTTTGATTGGTGCTGGAGCGATTGTAACAAAATCTGTTGAACCATATGCTGTGGTAGTAGGAAATCCAGCTAAGAAAGTATCTGATGTGAGGAAAGTGAAGAACAAAATCACAGGCGAACTAGTATATCCTTGGAGAGAGCATTTTGCAAATTATATGCCTTGGGATGGTATTGGATTTGACAATTGGTATGCTTCATTGTCATTAAAAAACAAGGATCATTTAGCAATCGTTGATTAATTTTTGTAATATCTTGTGAAACAGAGACGGATTTATATGCATTTAAGACGAATAGGATTAAAAGATTTATCGTTTATAAAATTATGGATGGCTGATAAAACTATTTCCGCATTGTATCAGCAATGGACTCGCGATAGCTCAGATGATGGGATTGTGAACCTAATTAAATCATCTATAGCAGACACGTCAGAATTACACTTGATAATAGCTTCTCATGATGATGAATGCATGGGGATCGTGAGTCTATTCAATATAGAAAATGGTTCTGCAGAATTGGCTATTTATGTAAAGCCAAAAGCTAGGCATAAAGGATATGCGTGGTTCGGGATGGAAGAGATAACTAAGAAGGCTTTTAATGAGCTTGGTTTGGAATCTGTTTATTGGTGCGTATCAAGAGAAAATAGCAGAGCAGTTAGGTTCTATGATAAGCACAACTATAATGAAATCCATGATGTCCCTCAGATTGTTCTGAAGAGGCATTCAGGAACTAAAAACCTTAAATGGTATTCTATCTTCAAAGACGATGAATTAAGTTTACCTGAGAGAGTATGTGGCTGCAAGGTGATCCAGATCAAGACGATTCCCACTGCTGATGCTGGAGAGTTGTCTTTTTTTGAGGGTACAAAAGAGATTCCGTTTAGTATTAAGCGTATCTATTATATTTCAAAAGTGCCGGAAGGTGTTCGCCGTGGTTTTCACGCGCACAAGGAATTGAAACAGCTTCTTTTTTGTCCATACGGACGAATCCAGTTGGTTCTTGAAAACCGACGTGGAAGAGAAGAAATTGAGCTTTCTGATCCAAGTATAGGTGTCATTATTGAAGAGTGTACTTGGAGAGAAATGTTGTGGCTGCAAAAAGATTCCGTTTTATGTGTAGCAGCATCGGATTTCTATGATATCGGAGACTACATCCGAAATTATGATGAATTCAAGAAACACATTGCAAGCACCACAACTTAAGGGGGCTATAATGTCATCGAAACAAGAGAGGGCATTGAATGAGCAGATTGAAAGAGAAATGGAAAGCAATCCCACTGGCTGTTAAAGTGTCTTCAGCTTATGCTTTGTGCAGCATATTTCAGCGTTGCCTTTCCTTTATCACGATGCCCTTGTTCACGAGGCTTTTGACAGAGGAACAGTATGGTCAGGTAACGGTATATCAATCATGGCAAGGAATATTGTCGATTCTCCTAACCTTAAATTTGGCTTATGGTTCTTTTTCTACAGCGATGGTTAAGTTTGAGGACGACAGAGAGGGATATATTAGTTCAATAGAAGGCATTTGCATAGCTCTATCATTAGTTTTCTGTTTAGTTTATTTACCATTTCAGAAGCTTTGGAACAAGTTGTTTGAGCTTCCTACTTACATTATGTGCATCATGGTTGTCGAGACGCTTGGAACAACAGCTCTTCTTCTTTGGAACGGCAAGAAACGGTTCGAGTTTAAGTATAAAGCTGTTGTTGGAATCACGTTGGCTGTATCTGTGCTTTCGCCAATCATTCAGTATGTCCTGGTATCCACACATGATGAAAAAGGATATGCAAGGATAATCGGTTCAGCTGCTGTCCATATAGTGGTTGGATGTTTCTTCTTTTTCTGGAACAGCATAAAAGGAAGGAAGATGTTCAACAAGAAGTATTGGAAGTACGCATTAGGATTTAATATTCCACTTTTAGCCTACTATTTATCGCAGATCATCTTTAATCAGAGTGATCGGATTATGATCAGCCATATGGTTGGAACGGATAAAGCGGCGATTTATGGTGTGGCTTACAGCCTCGCTATGGTGCTTACATTTGTGTTGAATGCAATTAATAATTCTTACGTTCCATGGTATTATGGAAAAATCAAAGAAGGAAGGATGAAGGATAATAGAACCGTTTCACTTGGCATTGCTGGAATCATGGCGTTGTTGTTATTAGGCGTTATTTGGTTTGCCCCAGAGATTATTCTGATCATGGCTGGAGAAAAATATGCTGAAGCTGTTTACGTGGTTCCACCTGTGGCTATAAGTTTGCTCCTTCTGTTTTATACTCAGTTGTTTGCAAATGTTGAATTCTATTATGAAGAGAAGAAAAAACTGGTGTGGGCATCGATAGGAGCAGCGGTAGTTAACTTGGTTCTCAATTGGGTTTTCATTCAGCTCTATGGTTTTGTGGCAGCGGCATATACAACTTTGGCAAGTTATATCATTTTTGCATTTGCAAATTATATAGCTATGAAACAAGTGCTGAAAGAACATGAAATAGAAGATGAAGGGTATAATTATATGGGGTTGCTTGGGTTGCTTTTAGGCTTTGGGGCTGTATCTGCCATTGGCGCATTATGTTATGGATCACTTATAACAAGAATAATAGTGGCGACTACAGCACTAATAGTTTTATTTTGTAAAAGAAGATATTTTTTCGAACTGCTTAAAACAATAAAGCGTTAGTTTATAGGGAGCAATAATGTGCATGAATGTTCAGAATAGAAGGCCTCAAAAAAGGATTGCGTCGTTTATAAAAAAATGCTTGAGATATACATATCAACACATAATTGATATTCCTGTTTCGAACAAGCAAATAACCAAGTTAAAAAAGCATAAAACATTAAAAACTGGAAGAATCAAAGTAGGGTTTATAGTACAAGTGCCTGAGTTGTGGAGCAAACAGGTGGATGTCTTTAATACTATGCTGAGAGATACTTTCTTTGATCCTTGGTTGATAATTGTACCACCATATAATTTTGGAAAGTGTAGGCTTGACGAGTTCGGTGAGGAAAAGGAGTTTTTTATCAACGCATCACAAGGAAAATTTTTACTTGCTAGAGAAAATGGAAAATGGCGAGATATTAGAAACGATGAATTCGACTATGTATTTTATCAGAGGCCATATGATAACTATCTGCCTGATTCTTTTAGGAGCTTACATACATCAAGATATACAAGGATTTGTTATATCCCTTATGCTACCCCTGAAATGAAAGACACAACAATTTATCCGTATGAATTCTTCAAGAATATTTATTTGGGATTCATGGAGGATGAACACGCAGCACAGTTGAACAATCGTAGATTTCATGATAAAACAAACACAAGGTTTTTAAATATTGGCTATCCACCATTTCAAAGATGTCTGTCAATAAACTCCCGTTGTAATTATAAAATGGTATTATGGGCTCCCCGTTGGAGCTATGATCCTATTGTTGGCGGAAGTCATTTTTTTGAATATGTAGATAAATTGACAGGCTATCCTTGGGGCGAAATTGGTTTTATGGTTAGACCACATCCATTGATGTGGAGTAATTTTTTGAAAGAAAAGATAATTAGTGAAAGAGAAATTGTTGAGATTCAGAACAAATGGAAAGAATTAGGTATTTTAATTGACAAGAATCGCGAAATAGAAAGAACGTTTGAAACTGTTGACATCCTTATTTCCGATCGATCTTCGATAATTCCAATGTTCTTTCTAACTGGGAAACCTATAGTTTTCTGCCCTCCGGAAAAAGCTGATTATAGCTTCATTTTTAAAACCATCATACCAGGATTGTATATTGCGAATAACGAAAATGAGCTGACAAGCATGCTTTCTTCCTTATTAGCTGGAGAAGATCCGCTGAAAGAGAACCGTGAAGAAATAATAAAAAGTGATTTTGTTCAACACAGTAGTGCCATAATGAACATTATTACTATGCTAAAGAAAGATAGTAGTTATGAATAACCTATTAAACATATGGATATGCATTGATTTGAGCACATGTTACAATTGAGCATTTTTTTAATTTAAATATATTTGGAGGTAATCATGAAAAAGGTAATAACAGTTGGAGTGTTTGATTATTTTCATTTGGGACATCTTAGATTGTTTGAAAATGCAAAAAGGCTGGGAGATCATTTAATTGTTGCTGTTCAAGATGGGTCTAACATTCAAAAGACAAAACCTGAAACTAGTGTCTTATATTCTACAGAGCAAAGGGTAGATCTCGTTAAAGCCCTTAGAGTTGTTGATGAAGTTATCATTTATCAAGATGTTGATACATTATTGCCCGAAGTCGATTTTGATATATTTGCAATTGGCGAAGATCAAAAACATGCTGGTTTTCAAAGAGCAGTAAAGTGGTGTGAAGAAAATGGAAAAAAGGTTATTAGATTACCGAGAACTCCAGGAATTTGTTCCTCTAACATAAAAAAGCGGTTAGAATCACTACAATGATTCGCTATAGAGACTTGAAGCATAGGTTTGCAATTTTGATTTAAACTAATTGTATTTGTTATATCTTTTTATGCAATATGAGAATTGAGTGAATTAGCCAAAAAGCACAATGAAGTGCACATACTGTTCTGATATACCATAGATAACAGAAAGGAGCAAGGATAATACATGAAAGGTATTATTTTAGCAGGTGGAGCAGGGACCCGTCTCTATCCACTAACAATGGTAACGAGTAAACAGCTTTTGCCTATTTACGACAAGCCAATGATTTATTATCCCTTGTCTACTCTCATGTTGGCAGGGATCAAGGATATCCTGATTATCTCAACACCTACTGACACTCCTCGATTTGAGGCTTTGCTTGGAAAAGGCACTCAGTTTGGCGTATCCTTATCATACTGTATCCAACCCAGCCCAGATGGTCTTGCTCAGGCTTTTATCCTAGGAGAAGAGTTCATTGGTGATGATACTTGTGCTATGGTCCTTGGTGATAATATCTTCTATGGTGGTGGATTAACAGAGGTGCTTAGAAAAGCGGTTGATAATGCAGAAACGGGGAAAGCAACAATTTTTGGCTACTATGTGGATGATCCAGAACGCTTTGGTATAATGGAATTTGATGAGAATTGGAACATATTATCTGTCGAGGAAAAACCTCAGAATCCAAAGTCAAATTATTGTATTACGGGTCTATATTTTTATCCGAAGGGTGTGTCAAAGAAGGCGAAAACCATTAAACCTTCCGCACGAGGTGAATTAGAAATAACCACACTTAATGATATATACTTAAAAGAAGGTGGATTAAAAGGACAAATTTTAGGGCGAGGTTTTGCATGGCTTGATACCGGGACGATGGACAGTTTAGTTGAGGCGACAACATTCGTACAGATCACGGAGAAAAGGCAAGGAGTAAAAATATCAGCTCCAGAAGAAATTGCATTTCGCAAAGGATGGATCAATAAAGAACAATTGATGATTTCAGCAGACAAATATGGGAAAAGCCCTTACGGACAGCATCTTAGAAATGTTGCAAACGGGACATTGAGATATTGACGGAGGAAAAAGAATGACTATTATTGTTACCGGTGGAGCGGGATTCATAGGTTCAAATTTCATTTTTTACATGTTGAAGGCTAATCCAGATTACAGGATTATATGCCTTGATAAGTTAACATATGCAGGAAATCTCTCAACATTGAAGAATGTAATGGATAATCCGCATTTTCGTTTTGTGAAAGCTGATGTCTGCGACAGGGAAGCAGTGTATGCTCTCTTTGAGGAAGAACATCCCGATATGGTAGTTAATTTCGCCGCCGAAAGCCATGTGGACCGCTCCATTGAGGATCCAGGTATCTTCCTCCAGACGAATATTATCGGAACAGCAACATTAATGGATGCTTGTAGGAAATACGGGATTCAACGATTTCATCAGGTATCAACAGATGAAGTGTATGGTGATTTGCCTCTGGATCGTCCCGACCTGTTTTTTACAGAGGAGACACCGATTCATACGAGTTCGCCATACTCGTCTTCTAAGGCTGCTGCAGATCTTTTGGTTCAAGCTTATCATAGGACATATGGCTTACCAGTAACCATTAGCCGTTGTAGCAATAACTATGGTCCATACCATTTCCCAGAAAAACTAATCCCTCTGATGATAATTAACGCACTAAATGATAAATCTCTTCCGGTTTATGGAGCGGGGATCAACGTTCGTGATTGGCTGTATGTTGAGGATCACTGCAAAGCTATTGATTTAATCATTCACAAGGGACGAGTTGGAGAGATTTATAACATTGGTGGACATAACGAAATGCGAAATATTGATATTGTGAAATTGATTGTCCATGAACTCGGCAAATCAGAGGATCTCATCACTTATGTAACAGATCGCAAAGGCCATGACTTGAGATATGCTATCGATCCGACTAAGATAAATAATGATCTTGGGTGGTTGCCAGAGACAAAGTTTGCTGATGGGATCAAAAAGACTATTTCCTGGTATTTGAGCAATCGGGACTGGTGGGAGGAAATAATCTCAGGAGAATACAAGAATTATTATGAAAAAATGTATACAGGGCGATAATTCATGTACAACTATTTAATTGTGGGTTCCAGTTTATTCGGAGCAACTGTAGCACAACAATTGCACGCTGAATGAAAGACCGTGTTTGTAATAGACAAGCGTCCAAATATTGCTGGGAATGTTTATACAGAAAAAGTAAAAGGCATTCATGTTCATAAATAGGCGCACATATTTTCCCTACAAATGACAGAATTGTCTAGGATTACATTCGGCAGTTTGCTACGTTCAACCGCTCCACTTTTTTCTGCAACATATTATCTGGGAAAATCGCATTCTCTATCATAGAATAATATAACTTCGTCATCTGTCACCTGTTGATGGGTTATCTCTGTATGACTAATCTTTTTCTAGTAAATAGAGTTTTTTGGGAAAAGCAGGATGAATCGAATTCAACCTTTTTTTTTGCAAGTAATTCAAAAGTCGTTATGGAACATGAAAGTGCTGTTTCCAGATGATATCGATTGGGATGCAGTGCTGAAGGAAGCCGAGGATCAGGCGGTGTTAGGGATCGTGATAGGAGCAATGCCGGGAGATGTACAGGAAAGATGGAGAAGCAAAGCAAATCTTGTCACGGCAAATTTTGTGCGCATATTGAATTATCAGGAGCAGCTCTACAGGCTGTTAAAAGAACATGGGATCCCCATGGTCATCCTCAAGGGGACGGCGGCGGCCATTTATTATCCAAATCCATCACAACGATCCATGGGGGATATTGATTATCTTGTTCCGATGGAATACTTTGATCGAACAAAAGAATTGTTGGTTGAAAACGGGTATTCGATTGCAGATGATCCAAGAAATCCAAGGCACATGCATGTATACAAGGGCAGAGTGTCTTTTGAACAGCATCGCTTTTTCAGTTCTGAAGGAATTGATGTAGAGCAGTATATTACCGAGGGAATATCTCACATTCATATAAACAAGATTTATGGCAAGGAATTTCCCATGCTTCCTAAGCTGGCGAATGGCATCGTGCTGTTAGGTCACATGGCACAGCATTTGAAGAATGGACTAGGGCTTCGGCAGGTCATCGATTGGATGATGTATGTGAACAGTGAACTCAATGATGCGTTCTGGACGCTAACTTTCGAGAAAGCTGCCATAGATGTTGGCTTGGATCAGATGGCGATTGTAGCCACAAGGATGTGTCAGCTGTATCTTGGACTTTCAGAGGATATTCATTGGTGTATGGATGCCGATCCGGAGGCATGCGCAGCATTGATGGATAGCTTGCTGTCATCAGGCAATTTTAATCGAAAGCGTGGGAATGGAACGCCCATTGAAATCGTAACTTCTAACATAGCTAAAAAGGGGCTGTTTCGGGTTTTGCAAACCTCTGGCGAAAAGAATTGGGAAGCCTATCACAAGCATAAATGGTTGAAACCGTTTGCGTGGATATATCAGGGCTGCCGGTATGTTGCCAAAGGGATTCAGACGAAGCGTAGCGGCATTCAGATCAAGCAAGATGCCCAACGCGGTAAGCAGCGAAAAGAATTGCTTCAAAAGTTAAAAATCCTGGAGAAAAAAGAGGATTCTCTGTCAAGAGCAAGATCAGATCCCGAGCGGAAATATATAAAAGAATCATAAAAGAGCAAACGCCTGTTTCGCGTTTGCTCTTTCTTTGTTGACAGGGAACAGCTAAAAAACGTTCGCTCTCCGTTGGGGGAGAAATCAACCGAAGGCGACGATAACCTCGTTGATGTCCTGGTCCATGTACCATTTGGTGGAGAGGGTCCAGGTGAGGTATCGATGGTCGATGGATTCAGCGAGGCGCAGGGTGGTTTCCTTGACGGCGGTTTGAAGGCCGTTGATGTTCTGCTTGATTTCGGCCTCCAAAGCGGTAAGTTCCTGGTCCGCGGCTTTGTTTTCGGCTGTCCAGCTTTTCTGGCTGTTCTTTTTCTCACGCCATGGGGCAGCGGCGTAGCGGGCGGCGAGACGGTCCGTGGCTTGGTCGAAGCCCTCCCGCAGGGCGGTGTAGGCCATATAGCAGTCGCTGTACAGGGCGATCTGTTCGTCCGTGAAGGTCTCCCCGGCGTCCTTCTTCTCCTGGACATGGTTCAGGACTTTCTCGGCCTGGCGCATATACTTCATGGCGGTAAAGCCCACGGTATGGAGCCAGCGCTCGTACTGTCGAGTGCAGGTGCCCACGGGCCCAACTTCAATGCCGAAGACCTCCCGGATGAGATCGATCCGATTCTGCTGATCCACATACACATATCGCCAGTCGTATTCGATATCGCTGATCTCGCCAAACATGGATCGGGTCCGAATGCTGTCCGTGTTCAGCTTCGTGGCATAGCTGGCCAGGGAGGTGGTCTGGATCAGGGTGGTGTTGGTATAGATGCCGCTGTTGGCGGCGGTGATCAGGGAGGGGATCGTGCTGAGCGTTCCCTCTGACTTCAGCTTGTTGAAGATGGCTACCATCATCTTCCGCTGCCGAGCCGTGCGGGAGCTGTCCAATCCGTCGGCTCCGTTTCTGATACGAAGATACCCCATGACCGCATCCCCGTCCAGATGCTGCATGCCCGTGTGATAGGTCTTATTGCTGTTGAAAGCGTTGAATTGCTGATCCACATCGTAGTCGATGCCGCCGATGGCATCCACGATGTTGATGACTGCTTGAAAATCCACGGCGTAGTAGTAGGGGATGGAGATGCCGCCCAGCCATTGTTCGGCCGCCCGGCAGGTCAGCAAAAAGCCGTCTGCCAAATCGTTCGCCTGGCCGGTGGGCTTCTTCCAGCCCCCCAGGCCCACGTTGAACACGCCGTTGAGTTTATAATACCCATAATGGCCCGGGGCCGTGGTCAAGGTGTCTCGGGGCAGGGTGATCAGATCTACCGTGTTTTCGTCGAAGTTGATGGCAATGACCATCATCACGTCCGTGTGGGGCATGGAGCCGCTGGTGGTCCCTCCGTTCTCCTTGGCGTCGATGCCCATGAGCATGACGTTCAGCCGATTGGACATGTCCGCTTCAGGGATGGTGGGGGCGGCGGAGACGGGCACGGCAGGCTCCGGGGTAGCTGGTGAAGCGTTGGCGGGGTCTGCGGTCGGGGCATCGGGGTCCGGCGTGGTCGTTGCGATGGGGAAGGCCGGGGCCATGACCGTGGATTCGGGGATCGGCGTAGCGGCGTTCTTCGCAAATACAGACGTCGGCTGCATCAGGGCCCGGATCACGTTGACGGCGCAGAAGATGAACCCGATCAGCAGCAGAGACAGAATGATCCAAAGGACCGGATGTCTTTTCTTTTGTTGGGAGCGCGGAGCGTGTTCCTGCGGTTGCTTTTTCATATCTATAGTACCTCTCTATCCGCGTTGCCGCTTTGGCGGCTTCGTGCAGCGGAGAAATATTTGACGGCAGTATACCATCT
Organism: uncultured Eubacteriales bacterium; assembly: GCA_902761365.1. Taxonomy (GTDB): domain Bacteria; phylum Bacillota; class Clostridia; order Christensenellales; family CAG-138; genus RUG472. The sequence continues at coordinate 68,270 of CACWJZ010000011.1, forward strand.
TTCAAGGGCGAAAGCAACGCATTTCATACTAATGTAACAGGATTGGCAAAAAAAAACAGCAGGGCCATCGGAAGGATGGCCCATTGGACTGCCAAATACGCTTTTTGTATCAGCTGAAGCGGCGCTCAGGGCAGAAGCCCGTCCCGCTCCATCTGTACAACGGTATCGTAATCGAAGCGTTCCGTAGCGATGGCGGGGAAGTTCTCTTCGTGGAACCGCCAGAAATAGGGCTTGGCCTTGCACTGCTGGTTGGTCCACATGAAGCATTTGTACTTGTGGACCCGGGTGAGCAGGGGGTCGTAGTGGTACCAGCCGGTGCCGATATTGACGATGACCCAGTAGTGACGGGTGGCCGTGCTCTTGCGGGTCACGCTCATGTAGGGGATCTGTAGCTCGTCCAGCAGCGCCCGGGTCAGGGAGTACACGGTGAAGCAGTCGCCTCGCCCCTCCCGATAGCCCCGCAGGGCCTCCCGGCGCCAGTCGCTCTTGTTGGAGCTGCCGGTGTAATGGACCTGCCCCCGCACATATTCAAAGACGACCTTGAGCTTTTCAGCGGTGACCATGTCCGGCGTGATGATCTGGGCAAGGATGCTCTGGGCCATCTTGCGGATCTCCGCGTCGGTGACGGAGGGTTCCACCAGGGTGTAGGTGCAGCTCTTGGAGACCGTGTTGCCGCTTCGGTCCGTGGCGGTATAGGTGACGGTGTATTTGCCCCGCTTGGACAGGACCACCTGGCTGTCCACCGTGAGCTCCACCCGTCCGTCCACATCGTCCTCGGCATAGGCCTCCTTAAAGTAGGCGATGGGCTCGTTCACATAACCGCTGCGGTCCACCACCCCATAGAGCACGGGGGGCGTCCGGTCCACGGCCAGGGTAAGGGGGAAGGTGGCGGTGGTCTCGTTGCCCAGAGCGTCCAGGGCCCGGACGGTGAAGGTCTGGGGCTGGTCGCTGTTCTGGTCGGGGGCCACCAGGAAGGAGAGGGTCACCGCCGACACGTCCTCCGCATCGACCAGCTGCTCAGGGGTCAGGCCGTGATGGGTATAGAAGGGACCCTCCTTGGGGGTGAGGGCAGGGCCTGTGGTGTCCACCAGGGTCACCAGGGCGATCTCGGTGCCCGCTGCCGTCCGGACCCGGACGGGGTAGGTCCCCGGCGCGTTGGCCAAAAAAGCTTCCGGCGCGGCTTCAGGATGGCCCAAGTCTTCCCCGGTCAGCGGGCCGTTCTTCGCCTCCACGGTCACCGCGCCGAGGGAGGAAATGAGGGCCTGAGCGGGCACGTCGGTGGCGTTCCCGCCGGCGTCCGTGATGCGGATCGAAATGTCCTGAATCTCCCGGCTGTCGGGATCAGGAGCGGCGGCAAAGGAAAAGCTCAGGGCCGTTTCATCGGCGATCTCCGTCAAAAAGGCTTCCGGCGCGGCTTCCTCTCCCGGGGCCAGGATCAGAAACGTTCCCGTGCCCACGGGGGGCACCGTGTCCTGCACCTCCAGGACGGTGGGGAAGACGCGGCCGTTCTTGAGGCATTTGACCTGCAGGGCATATTCTCCGGGGGTCCGCATCATCTCCTCCGTGATGGTGTCCAGCAGCTCCCCCTGGAAGCCATCGGTCAGGAAGGGGTCCACGGAGGGGGCGGGGCTGCCCGCCTCCACGGTCACCCGGTCCACCGTGGCCTGTACGGCGGCGGTGGCGGTGACTTCGCTCTGGTTGCCGCTGCCGTCCTCCAAAAAGATGCGCACCGGCTGCTCCCCGGCGGGGGAGAAGTCGTACTCCTCGGCGAAGCGCACGCCCACCCGGTCCGCGTCCTGAAGCTCGGTGATGAACTCGTCCGGCGTGGGCTCGTAGCCGGAGGCGAAGGTCACCCGCACGGGCACGGCGGTGGGGGCCGTGGTGTCCCGGACGATCAGCAGGCAGGGGACCACTCTGTATCGGGTGATCACCTGCACCACGTGCCGGCCAAGGCTCTCGCAGCTCTCGTCCGCCAAGACGAAGGCGTCGGGAACGTCGCAGAAGGCGCTGGCCTTGGGCACCCCCTGACCGTATTCCCCGTGGACCACGGGAGAAAAGCCGTGGTATACCCACAGCAGCAGCAGCCCCAGGGCCAGCAAAAAGCCCAGCAGGCACAACAGGATCGTCCGCCCCCGCCGCTGGGGGACGGTGATTCCCGTCATATTCCGATGCATCGCGCCAAATTCCATGGGTACATCATAGCACTTTCCTGTCCACCCGGCCACATCATGGGGAAGAATTCACAAATTCGCAACGGTTTTATCGACAAAAAATGAGATAACCGAAGCTGTTCCACCATATAGTGGAAGCCAATGGAAGGTCATACCCGATGGTTGGGGGCGTCGAAGAGCAGCACCGGCACAACATCTATCAACGCCATGGGTGCCGTCATTCGTCCATCCTCCTTGCATTCCCATAGAGTACAGCTTGTTCCACGGCAAAAAGCAAGGGAGCCGAAGCTCCCCTATGGTTCCGTCAGTTCACCTGTCCGGCGGGTATTCGGTGACGGTCACCCCTTCGCTGCTGGTCATCTCGGGGCGGTCCTTGGTTCGTTTCAAAAAGGTATCGAAGAGCTCCCGGTGGAGCCTGCATACGGTCGCGTGCATGATTTCCGCGTCCAGCTTGCCCGTCAGGAACGGTAAGCCCATCATATGCTTCATGTCCGTAAAGCCCAGATGCTGCATCCCTTGGAACACGGCCCCGTAGACCGGCTGGGTGTGGTCGATAAAGGCCCGGGTCTCCGCCTTCAGGTTGCCCTGGCAGCTGATCTGCAGGAAGGGCCGGGTCAGCACCTTCCCCGCCGTGTCGCCGAACAGGGCGCCGTCCATATTGACGCCGCAGACGAACGCGGGCTCGTCCAGGCACAGCATGTAGGCGGTGGCGCCACCCAGGGAATGGCCCGTGGCGGCTATGCCCCGGTCAAAGTCGATCCACGCGCCCCAGGTCTCCCGCGCGTACCGAACGGCGTCCAGAGTGTCCAGCTCCCATTCGTGGACCCGGCTGATGATGAGCTTGCAATAGTTTTGCTGCAGCTCGTCGAACCGTTGGGCCAGCTCCCGGTCAGTGCCCTGGGTGTGGGTCAGCTGGAGGGCCTTCATCATGCCGCGCCAAAAGGGATCATACTGCTTTTTGGAGAGCTCCCCATCGAAAAAGAGGCAGGTGCCGTCGTCCAGCTCCGCGCAGCAGGCGTCGTAGGGATGGCCCACGGCCATGACCACGTAACCCTGGGAGGCAAGCTCGATGCACAAAAACGAGTTGCTCTCCCGATAGGAGGACAGGCCGTGGTTATAGACCACCAGCGGGAACCGGCGGCCCTCGATCCTCGGCGCGTCGGGGTAGCATTCGGACACGTTGTCCCCAGCCGCGGCCCGCTTGTCGTAGCGGATGGGCACATGGAGGGCTTTTTTGAGACCCTCGGCCACGTTCCGGGACATGTAGGGGGCTCGGTCCATGCCCGCCACGGCTTCCGGCTGCACCGGGTAGTAGACCCGGACAGGGACGCTTCTTTTGGTGCCGGGGGCTCGAAGCTCCTCCCGGTCGTTGTATACCGTGAAGGTGGTGGTGCCGACGGCGTATGGACCGGTGGGTGCAGGTCTCTTGTTCATACGGTTGCCCTCGATTCAAAACAAATGGCGCCGAAGCGCCATTTTCATTTCGATTATTTCGTTAGTCCTCCACGTCCTTCAGCAGCGATGCCGTCAGCTGGTCCAGCCAGGGCCCTTCGTAGAGCTCGATGAGGCCGGCGTCCACGGCGGCGGACAGCTTGGGCTGGATGGGGATGCGGGCGGTCTCGGGGATGTGGTTCTCCTCGGCGATCTCCTCCAGATGGCTCTCGCCGAAGAGGTAGTGCTTCTTGCCGCAGTCGGGGCACTCGAAGTAGCTGAGGTTCTCCACGATGCCCACGATGGGCACGTTCAGCAGCCCCGCCATCTTCACGGCCTTCTCCACGATCATGCCCACCAGCTCCTGGGGGGAGGTGACCACCACGATCCCGTCCACGGGGATGGACTGCATGACGGTCAGGCGTCCACGTCCTTCCAGACCACGTCGGTCCAGAACTGCTTCACTGCCCCAGCGATGACGGGGCCCCGCCACACCACGGGGGAGGTCTCGTCCGGCAGGAGCAGGTTGATGCTCATCATCTGGATGCCGGTCTTGCTCTCCATGGAGAAGAGGGCGTCCTCGGTGCCCGTGGCCTTGTCATGGATGCCGAAGGCCTGGGGGATGGAGGGCCCGGTCACGTCCGCGTCCAGGATGGCGGCCCGGTAGCCCGCCCGCTGGGTGTTCACAGCCAGCAGGGAGGTGACCAGGGACTTGCCCACGCCGCCCTTGCCGCTGAGCACGGCGATGACCTTCTTCACCTTGGACAGGGGATGGGGCTGCTCGATAAAGCTCTTGGGGTCCCGGCTCTCGCAGTTTGCGGAGCAGTTGCTGCAATCATGGTTGCATTCTTCCATTATCAGTTCCCTTTCGTCACGTTGTTACGTTCTATTATTCTTCCAAAAGGAAGGACAATGCTTCGCCGATCTTCTCATGGACGCAGAGGGTGGCTTCGGAATCCCGATCCGTCCGGCTCAGGTTGATGAGCACCAGCTCCCTGCCCGAGAAGTAGTCGATGAGCCCCGCCGCCGGGTACACCACCAACGAGGTGCCGCCCACGATCAGGGTGTCCGCCCGCTGGATGTGGGTCACGGCAGAAACCAGGGTGTTGGAGTCCAGCCCCTCGCCGTAGAGGACCACGTCGGGCTTGATGACGCCGCCACAGGTGCAGGTGGGCACGCCCTGGCTTTGCTGGATGTATTCCATGGGGTAGAACTTGCGGCACTTGGTGCAGTAGTTCCGATGGACGCTGCCGTGGAGCTCCAGCACGTTCTGGCTGCCCGCGGCCTGGTGGAGGCCGTCGATGTTCTGGGTGATGACGGCGGTGAGCTTCCCATCCTGCTCCAGCTTGGCCAGGGCCTTGTGGGCCTTGTTGGGCTTCGCCTCGGGGTACAGGAGGAACTTCCGATAATAATCATAGAAGACGTCCGTGTGCCGCCAGAAGAAGTCGTGGCTCAGCAGCACCTCCGGGGAGTGGCCGTAGGTCGTCTGGGCCTTGTAGATGCCGTCCGTGCTGCGAAAGTCGGGGATGCCGCTCTCCGTGGACAGGCCCGCCCCGCCCAAAAAGGCGATGTGGCGGCTGTTTTCGATGACTTGTTTCAATTTCTCGTTCATAAGGGCAGTATAGCATATTCGGCCGGGCGGGTCAACGGCTCTTTACCGAAAGCCGAACCTGCGGTATACTGTGCTCATATGGAGGATTGGCAGAGACAGTACCGATATTTCAACGAGCGGCCCATGCTCTGGGGCATCCCGGGGGCCATTGCAGGGGCCCTTCTGGCCGTGCGCGGGAACGGGTGGCTGCTGCTCTCTTTGGGTCTGGCCGCCGTGGCCCTGGGGGCGTTTTTGCTGCGGCGGGGCCGGGCCGTCTACGTCCTGCCCCTGCTGCTGGGCCTGCTGTTGCTGCGGGGCGCCGCTTCGCCTCATGTCATCGTGACCCCCGGGGTGTACGCCGTCACGGGCACCGTGACGGACGCGCCGGAGCACGGGCGGGGGAAGACCGTGGCAGCCCTCTCCCGGGTGACCCTGGACGGGCAGCGGGTGCCGGGGACCTTGGAGCTCACCGTGCCCTATGACGCCGCCCTGGCCTATGGCGACGCCCTCACCCTCCGGGCCCGGGTGGTCCCCGACACCCGAGGCGCGGTCCGGAGCCTGTCCACCGTCCTGTACGCGGGGGAGCCGGCGGGGGAGATCGTGATCCGGCAGGGGCGGGCCGACCCCCTCTACGGCCTGGCCCTCCGCTGGCGGGAGAAGCTGGGCGCGGCGGCGGACGAGCTGTTCGGGGCGAACAGCGGCATCGCCAAGGGCATGCTGTTCGGGGATCGGGACGACATACACTACTTCGACTTCCTGGCCTTTCGCCGCAGCGGCCTGCTGCATCTCTTGACCGTGTCCGGCCTCCACGTGGGCGTGGTCTGCGGGGCGGCCCTGGAGCTCATCCGGGGCCGGCGCAAGTGGCTCCGGTTCCTCCTCTCCGCCCTGGTGCTGCTTCTCTTCTGTTTGCTCACGGGCCTGTCGCCCTCCTCGCTCCGGGCGGCCATCATGCTGCTCATGGTCCGGTTCTCCCGGCTCCTGGACCGGCAGGACGACCCCATCAGCGAGATCGGCTGCGCCCTGACACTGCTGCTCCTTATAAACCCCTCCTTTCTCACCGCCTCGGGCTTCTGCTTGTCCTTCGGGGCCGTCTGGGGCCTTGCCTGCCTCACGGCGCCGGTGACAGACCTGCTGCGGGGCTCAAGGGAGGGCCTGGTCGGGCTGTTCGCCGGGGCCGTGGGCGTGTTTATGGGCATGCTGCCCCTGCTGTCCGTCACCGGCGGCCAGATCTCCTGGCTGGGGCCCTTCATCTCGCTGCTGGCCCTGCCCGCCGCGCCCCTGTTCCTGATCCCCGGGTGGGTGGCGGCGCTCCTCTATCCCCTGCTCCCCGCCGTGGCGAAGGTGGTGGCGCTGCTCCCCCAGGGGGTGCTGTACTATCTTTCGGCCCTGGCGGAGCTGGTGCCCGTGGACGGGTTCACCCTGCCGCCCGCCAACGTGGCCGCCCTCGTTCTGTGGTTCGCGGGGCTGCTGTTCGTCTCGCCCTACTTCCTGCCCAACCGGAAGCGGCCCGCCTATGTGGGCTGGGGGCTCTTGGCGGCAGGCGCCCTCGTTTGGTTCTTACTATAAGGAGGCAGCCCATGTTCCATACCTTATATGACAGTCCGGTGGGGCCCCTGGCCCTTTCCTCCGACGGGGCCGCTTTGACGGGCCTGGCCTTCGGCTCGACGCGGGAGCCCATGGCGTCCCTGCCCCTCTTTCAGGCCGCCTTCGCCTGGCTGGACGCCTACTTCGCCGGCCGGGACCCGGGCCCCACGCCGCCCCTTTCTCCGACAGGGACCCCCTTCCAGCAGCGGGTGTGGCGGGCGCTGAGGAAGATCCCCTTTGGAGAGACGATCAGCTACGGGGCCCTGGCCCGGGCGGCGGGCTGCGGCTCCGCCCAGGCCGTGGGCCAGGCCATCCACAACAACCCCATCGCCATCCTGATCCCCTGCCACCGGGTCATCGGCGCGGACGGGTCCTTGACGGGCTTTGCGGGCGGCCTGGACATAAAGCGGCGGCTGCTCACCCTGGAGGAGAGCCGCATGCGGCTGCTGTTCACCCTGGACAGGGGGGATTATGTGGATGGCTGCCGGACCTTCTCCCGCCCCTCGGCCCGGGCCATCGTCATCGAGGACGGCCGGGTGGCCATGGTCTACAGCCAAAGGTATGGCCACTACAAGTTCCCCGGCGGCGGCATCGAGAAGGGCGAAACCCGGGAGGCGACCCTGATCCGGGAGGCCCGGGAGGAGGCGGGGCTGATCCTGGACCCGGAGAGCGTCAAGCCCTACGGCTTCGTCCACCGGATCGAGAAGGGAGATCGCGAGCCCGTCTTCCTGCAGGACAACTTCTACTATCTGGCGTCGGCCACGGCCACCGTCCCCCAGGAGCTGGACGAATACGAGGCGGCGGAGGGCTACACCCTCCGCTGGGTGGACCCCCGGGAGGCCATCGAACAGAACAGGGCCCTGACCAACGAGTACAAGCGAAAATACCACACCATGCTCCTGCGGGAGGCCATGGTCCTGGAGCGGCTCATGGGGGAGGGGCTGCTGTAAAGAGCACCAAAAAAGCACCGGACGAAAACGTCCGGTGCTTTTGCGTTCGACTTACTTGCGCAGGAAGGCGGGGATGTCCAGCTTGTTGGCGGGACGGTTGGTGTACTCCCGGCGGATATCCTGCTCGGTGAAGGTGCTCTCCTTCTTCACCTCGGGCTCGGGGGCAGGGATGTCGTCATCCTTCAGCTGGGCGTAGGGCCGGGCGGAGAAGGCGTTCTCCGCAGAGGCGGGCACAGCCTGGGGCGCGCTGTAGGGCTGGGGCACGCTGTAGGCCCGGGGACCCGTGGGGGCGGCGGGACGGCTGCCGAACACCAGGGGCTGGTCCTTGGCTTTGGCCACCTCGGCCTTGTCGAAGCCCGTGGCGATGACCGTGATGCGCAGGGCGTCGCCCATGCTCTCGTCGATGTCCGCGCCGAAGATGATGTTGGCATCGGGATCGGCGGACTGCTGGATGAGCTCGGCCGCTTCGTTGACTTCGAGTAGGCTCAGGTCCGGACCGCCGGTGATGTTCATGAGGATGCCCTTGGCGCCGTCGATACTGGTCTCCAGCAGGGGGCTCTCCACGGCCTGCTTGGCCGCCTCGCTGGCCCGCTTCTCGCCGCAGGCGGTGCCGATGCCCATGTGGGCCATGCCCTTCTCCTTCATGATGGTCTTCACATCGGCGAAGTCCAGGTTGATCATGGCGGGCACGGCGATGAGGTCGGAGATGCCCTGGATGCCCTGGCGCAGCACGTCGTCGGCGACGCGAAGCGCATCGGGCAGGGAGGCCTTGCCTACGAGGGCGATGAGCTTGTCGTTGGGGATGGTGATGAGGGTGTCCACGGCGGGCTTCAGGTTCTCGATGCCCGCTTCGGCGTTGCGCATGCGCACCCGGCCCTCGAAGGTGAAGGGCTTGGTGACCACGCCCACGGTGAGGATGCCCATCTCCTTGGCGCACTGGGCCACGATGGGCGCCGCGCCGGTGCCGGTGCCGCCGCCCATACCGGCGGTGATGAACACCATGTCCGCACCCCGCAGGGCTTCCTGAATGAGATCCCGGCTCTCGTCAGCTGCCTTGCGGCCGATCTCCGGGTCAGCGCCTGCGCCGAGACCCTTAGTCAGCTTCTCGCCGATCTGGATCTTGTTGTCGCCCTTGTTCATGGACAGGGCCTGCTTATCCGTGTTCACGGCGATGAACTCCACGCCCTGGAGCCCGTACTGGACCATGCGGTTCACCGCGTTGCAGCCTGCGCCGCCCACGCCGATGACCTTGATCTGGGCAAAGGATGCGCCCTCGAAATCCTGTTCAAACATCTTGAGTCCCCCTTAGTTATTTCATGAAAAAGTTTTTTATCTTCTGAAGCAGCTTGGCGAGCCGATCGTCCTGCTGCTTGGCCATGGTTTCCTCCGGCGGGTTGTTGGCCTTCAACACGAAGTCCAGGGCACCGAAGGCGCTGCAGTAGTTGGGCGAGGACAGGCGTGGCGTCCAGGGCATGTCCCGCTTCAGCGGCAGGTTCAGGGCGCTGCGCAAAAAGTCCAGACCGCCGCGCATCATAAGCAATCCCCCGCCGGACACATACACGGCGGGACGGGCGTCCAGATTGACGCCCAATGTTTCCATCTCCCGGCGGATCATGCCGGCCAGCTCTCCGGCCCTCGCCTCGATGATGTAGGAGATGGCCTGATGGGCAACCTTCTTGGACCCGGCGGCCGTGCGCAGGATCTCCGTCTTGTCCCGATAGTCCAGGGAGAAGACGAATCGGCGCTTGGCCTGCTCGGCGGCTTCCATGGGCACGTCCAGCCCGAAGGACAGGTCCGAGGCGAACTGGTAGCCGCCCACGGGCAGGGTCGAGAGCCCGGTCAACGCGGCGTTTTCCACCACGGCGATGTCCGTCTGCATATACCCGATGTCGATGAGCACCGCCGGCCGGACCCGCTCGTTGTCGGGGATGAGCATGACCGCTTCCCCCAGCTGGGCGCTCACGCACATGCTGATCTCCACGCCCAGATCGTCGAGGGCGTCCTGGACCGAGCGGATGTACTCGTCCTTGACGAACATGTGGCTCACCAGAGCGGAAATCTCCTCGGCGGTGACCCCGTCGGGCATCTCGGTGGAGGACACGCCGTCCACCATGAAGAAGACGGGGGTGGAGTGCATCAGCGTCCAGCCGTCCTCCTTCTTCGCCTTCTGCAGGGACAGCTGGATGAGCTTGTCCACGTCTGCGCTCTCCACCAGCCGGGAGGAACCCAGGGCGATGGTGGCGTCGCACAGCTCCATCCGCGCGAAGCTTCCGGGCACGGTCAACGCCACGTCCCGGATGCGGACCCGGCTTTCCTGCTCCGTCTTCTGCACACAGTCCACCACGGCGTTGTGCAAACTCTGCTTGTCGAGGAACGCCCCGTCCCGAAAGCCGGCGTATGTGCTGATGCCGGCCCCGTGGACGACGATGCCGTCCTTATCGACCATGCTGCCGCACAGGCACACCACTTTGGAACTGCCCACATCCAGTATCGTTGCGGGTTTCATGCTTCCTCCACGTTACATTTCCCGGGATTCCGCGCACACGAAACAACACGGGATTCCCCATCTATATCTATACAGATGGGATTATAGCACAACTATGCTCCAATGTGCAACAAAAAACAAGGCACAAAATGGGGTTTCCCCAAAGAAATTGTCATGGACTTGTGAATTTCTTGCAACACGGGCCCGGCGCGGCACGGCACAAACGGGGCATGGCGTGCGCGTTGGGCGGTCCGACCTGCTGCGGGAGGGCCCCGGCCCATCCAAAAACGAGGGCGAAAAACGCGACCTTCTGCAGAAAGGGACTTGTGACGGACCGGGATATGGGGTATAATATTTTGTTACAAAAACGAGAAAGCGGGAGAGTGGGCCTATGAAATGGCTGGAGATCAGCGTCTATACCACCGACGAGGGGTTGGACTACGTGTGCGCCGCCCTGGACGGGGCCGGCATCACAGGCCAGAGCATCGAGGAGAGTCGGACCGCCGCGGCGGCCTTCCTGCGGGAGAGCGTGCTCTACTGGGACTTTGCCGACATGGACAAGATCGGCACGGACCGGCCCTGCGTGAAGGGGTATGTGGCGGACTGCCCGGAGAACTACGAGAAGGTGGAGGCGGCCAAGGCAGCCGTGGGGCGGCTAAGCACCTTGGGCCTGGGCGTGGACCTGGGCTCCCTGGCCGTCACCGTCCGCACCGTGGACGAGGAGGACTGGGCCAACAATTGGAAACAGTACTATAAGCCCCTGCTGATCGGAACGCGGCTGCTGGTGCTGCCCTGCTGGGAGCAGAGGCCGGACACGGACCGGGTGGTTTTGAAGCTGGACCCCGGCATGGCCTTCGGCACCGGCGCTCACCACACCACCCGCATGTGTCTGGAGTTTTTGGAGCGGGTCATGGCCCCTGGCCTCGATATGCTGGACATGGGCTGCGGCAGCGGCATCCTCTCCATCGCCGCCCGGCTTTTGGGCGCGAAGCGGGCCGTGGCCGTGGACATCGACCCCATCGCCGAGACCGTGGCCCGGGACAACGCCGACATGAACGGCCTTTCTCAGGACGGGTATGAGATATACATCGGGAACCTGCTGGACGACGAAGTCCTTCGCGCGAAGATCGGCGGCCCCTACCCCGTGGTGGCGGCGAACATCGTGGCGGACGTGATCATCGGCCTTGCGCCCTACGCCAAGACCGTGGTCGCCCCCGGCGGCTGGTTCATCGTCTCCGGCATCATCGACGATCGGGCGGCGGAAACGGAAGAGAAATTGAAGCAGGCGGGCTTTGAGGTAGTCGAGGTCATCTCCTCCGACTGCTGGTACGCCATGCTGTGCAGGAACCCCCAATGAACCGATTCTTTGTCAGCGACATAGGACCGGACGAGGCCGTCATAACCGGGGAGGATCTCAAGCACCTGGTTTCCGTGCTGCGCCTTCGGAAGGGGGACCATGTGATGCTCTCCGACGGGCGCGGGTCCGAATGTGAGGGGGAGATCGAGCACGTGGAGCCCGGCCGGGCCCGGGTGAAGACCGGCCCCTGGCGGCCCTGCGTCAGCGAGCCCCACCACAAGCTGACCCTGTTCCAGTGCCTGCCCAAAGCGGGGAAGATGGAGACCATCATCCAAAAGAGCACGGAGCTGGGCATGAACGCTCTGGTGCCCACCCGCAGCGCCCGGTGCGTGGTCCAGCCCGGCCGGGACTTCGACAAGAAGCTCCAACGGTATCGGAAGGTGGCCCGGGAGGCCGCCATGCAGAGCCATCGGGGGCTGATCCCCGAGGTGCTGCCCCTGGTGGAGCTGAAGCAGGCGGATCTGTCCATCTTCGACACGGTCTATGTGGCCTACGAGGGGGAGAAGGAGCAGAGTTTGAAGCACGTCATGGCGGACCGCCCCGGCCGGCGCATCGCCCTGTTCGTGGGGCCCGAGGGCGGCTTCGAGCCGGACGAGGTGGCGTGCCTGGTGAAGAAGGGCGCCAAGGTGGTTTCCCTGGGGCCGCGCATTCTCAGGACCGAGACCGCCGGCATGGCCATGGTGGCCCAGATATTGTTTGAATTGGGAGAGTAGTGTGAAAAACATGATTTTTCACACCCGCAGTTTTGCCTTTGCCGCGGACCGGCGCGGCAATTTTGCAAGCAAAACCGGCAAAACTGCAAAGAGGAATGGGGAGTGAAATGAAGGTAGCTTTTTACACCCTGGGCTGCAAGGTGAACCACTACGAGACCGCGGCCATGGCGGAGCTGTTTCAGGCGGCGGGCCATCAGGTGGTGGATTTTTCCGAGGCGGCGGACGCCTACATCGTCAACACCTGCACGGTGACGGCGGTGGCGGACCAGAAGTCGAGGCAGATGCTCTCCCGGGCCCACGCCCAGAGCCCTGACGCCCTCATCGTGGCCGTGGGCTGCTACAGCGAGGTGGCCAAAGAGAAGGTGGCGAGCCTCCCAGGGGTGGACCTGGTCCTGGGCACCGGGGGGCGGAAGGACATCGTGCCCCTGGTGGAGAAGGTACTGTTGGGCGAGCAGCCCACCCCCGAGGCGGTGCCGCCTTTCTCCCGGCGGCAGTTCGAGGACTTGTCCGCCGTGGCGGACAGCCGCACCCGGGCGACGTTGAAGGTCCAGGACGGCTGCGTCAGCTTCTGCACCTACTGCGCCATCCCCTTTGCCCGGGGGGCGCTCCGGTCTCGGTCCCTGGCGAGCTGCCGCCGGGAGCTGATGACTCTGGTCGAGAAGGGCTATCGGGAGATCGTTTTGACGGGCATCGAGCTCACGGAGTACGGCAAGGATTTGAGCGGCCGGCCCACCCTCAACGACCTCATCCGCCTCAGCGACGAGTGCGGGGTGGAGCGGCTCAGGCTGGGTTCCCTGGACCCCCGGTTCGCGGACGAAGCCTTTGCCCGGACCTGCGCGGACAGTCGGAGCCTGTGCCACCAGTTCCACCTGTCCCTCCAGAGCGGGTCGGACACGGTGCTGGGGCGCATGAACCGCCGGTATACCGCCGCAGAATATCTCAGGAATGCCGACCGGCTGCGGGAATACATGCCGGACGCCGCCATCACCACGGACGTGATCGCGGGCTTTCCCGGGGAGACCGAGGCGGAGCATGGGGAGACCTGCGCCTTTCTGCGGCAGGTGGGCTTTGCCCGCATCCACGCCTTCCCCTACTCCCGGCGGCCCGGCACCAAGGCGGCCGCCATGCCCGGCCAGCTGACCCGGCAGGAGAAGGGGGCGCGGACCAGGGAGCTGATCACCATCGGGGCGACGCTGGAGAAGGCCTTTATCGACTGGCAGATCGGCACCGTGCAGCAGGTCCTCATGGAGGAGGACGGCACGGGCTATACGGGGAACTACGTCCGGGTGCGCTGCCCGGGACCGGCGGGAGAGCTGGTAACCGTGCGCATCGAGGGACGAGAGGATACTATTGCTATCGGAGGTATTGTTCAATGAGTTGTTTGTTTTGCGAGATCGCCAAGGGGAACATCCCTTCCACCAAGGTCTATGAGGACGAGCTGGTCTACGCCTTCCGGGACATCGCGCCCCAGGGGCCGGTCCACGTGCTCATCATCCCCAGGAAGCACATCGAGAGCGCCCAGGCCCTGACGGCTGCGGACGACGCCCTGCTCTGCCACATGTTCGCCTGTGCCCGGCAGATCGCCGAGAGCGAGGGCGTGGCTAAGACCGGCTATCGGCTCATCACCAACGTGGGGGACGACGCGGGCCAGAGCGTGCACCACCTTCATTTGCACCTCATCGGCGGCAAGACGCTGAAGTGGGACAACTGAGGCGGACCATGGTCACGGTCAAGGTAGCCAAAACCAGGCGCGAGATACGGGACTTCGTCATCTTCCCCACCAAGCTCTATGAGAACGATCCCTACTACGTGCCCGACATGGTGGGGGACCAGATCAACGATCTGATGCCCGACAAAAACCCGGCCTTCGAGTACTGCGAAGCCAGGTGCTTTTTAGCCTATCGGGACGGGAAGATCGTGGGCCGGGTGGCCGGCATCCTGAATAAACGGGCCAACGAGAAGAACCGGACTACGCCCGGGAGCTGGGCTGCGTGGCCATCCACGGGCCCCAGGGCTTCTCCGACATGGACCGGGAGGGCATGCTGGTGGAGGGCTTCGATCGGCTCAGCCAGTTCTTCGTGTACTACAACTACCCCTACTATCTCGATCACATGGCCCGGCTGGGCTTCGTGAAGGAGGTGGACTGGATCGAGTTCCTCATTCACGTGCCCGATGCGGTGCCGCCCCGGATGGAGAAGATCGTGTCGTACACCAAGAAGCACATGGCCCTGGAGATCAAGGACCTGTCCGACAAGAAGAACCTGCCCAAGTACCTGAAGGACGTGTTCGCCCTCTACAACGAGGCGTACCAGGTCATCTTCGGCATGGTGCCCCTGACCCCCAAGCAGATCGAGAAGTACACACACGAGTTTTTGCCTCTGGTCACCAACGACACCTCCTGCTTCGTCTACAACGACAAGGACGAGCTGGTGGGCTTCGGCGTGGGCGCGCCGTCCCTGTCCAGGGCGAACCAGAAGACCCGGGGCCGGCTGTTCCCCTTCGGGTGGATCACCACCCTCCGGGCCCTCAAGGGCAAGAACGATCGGATCGACATGCTCCTCATCGCCGTGCGGCCGGATCTGAAGGGCGCGGGCTTGAACCTGGTCATCCTGGAGGACCTGCTGCGCAAGGGCATCAAGAACGGCGTCAAGTACGCGGAGACCGGGCCCCAGCTGGAGATGAACAAGGACGTGCTGTCCATGTGGCGGCTCTTCGACACGGAGCAGCACAAGCGCCGCCGCTGCTTCATTCGCATGCTGGACGGCAGCGAGCCGCCGGTGGTCACCCGGCTGGACGATCTCAACGAGCTCAAGGCCCGGGAGCAGGCGCAGGCGGGTGAATAGTTGCTAATTCTGTCGCAAAAGCGTATACTATAAGGAAACCTGGTGGGAGGCAAAACAAGTGGCAGTTGGTTTGGACGATGTGAAGCGCATCCACCTCATCGGTGTGGGCGGGTGCAGCATGAGCGGTATCGCGCAGATTTTGAAGAAGCAGGGGCACGTGGTCACGGGCTCGGACCGGGAGCGGTCCCAGTTCACGGACCGTTTGGAGGAGTTGGGCATCCCCGTGTCCATCCCTCAGAAGGGGGAGCAGGTGGAGGGGGCGGAGCTGGTCATCTATTCCGCCGCCATCAAGCCCGACAACCCGGAGCGGGCCTACGCCCGGGAGCACGGCATC